>JAZADA010000396.1:0-7272 GCA_036124135.1 Planctomycetota bacterium
ATCAGGGTTATATCGTCCTGGGGAATCGACGCTGGCGTGCGTATGGTCCCAAGCACAAACTGCTGAAGGAGGGATCTGGTAACAATGATGGTTCCAGTCATGTCCGAAATTTCCTGGACTGCGTCAAGTCACGTCGGAAGCCTAATGCAGACCTCGAGACCGTGGGGCATCCGACATCGATGCTTTGCCATGCAGGAAACGTGGCGTGGAGGCTGGGACGCCAGGTTGAACTGGATCCGAAGACCGAGCTGTTCATAGACGATCAGGAAGCAAATCAACTACGCACGCGACCGGAGTACCGTAAACCCTGGCTGTTACCGGAAGTGTAATCGCCGGCAGGGAGTGATCAATCACTGGTTGGCTGGACCTGACGTGCCCCCGGTTCTCAGGAACAGGGCACGTCTTTGATCGGGAAGCGAGTAATTGAAACCACACGCACGCAGGAAGCCGTCGGAAGATGTGATGGCAAGGAGTTCCCAGACCTGCTCATCGCGTGCTCGCTGGACACAGGCTTCCACCAGCTGTTTGCCAAGCCCGTGTTGTTGATAAGATTCCTTGACAGCCAGGCACTGGATTTCTCCCAGCTTGCTGGAGTAGATCTCCACGGCAGCAAATCCAACCACCTGGCCTTCAGCCTCGGCAACGAAACCATGAGGTATCAGTTTTTCAAGATCGTTGGCATCACGCGGCATGAGGACACGTTGTTCAACATAAGGCGTGATGAGTTGCAGGATGGTAGGAATGTCCTCGCGACGTGCGTCGCGCAGGTGTGCTGCATGGTGTGTGTGTGATTGAGAAGCGGTCATGAAAGAAAACCAGGATTGATTCCAGGGGGTATGCAGGCGATATTGGAATTATCGGCAGGATGACCAAGCTGTCATGAACATCCTCCGGGTAAGCCCGGCAGGCGGAGAATAAACAAATGGATCCCTACCAGCAGGTTGCCCAATGGTTGCGTACATCCAAGCATGTCGTTGCCTTTACAGGGGCCGGTATTAGCACCGAAAGTGGGATTCCAGACTTTCGGTCGCCAGGCGGAATCTGGGCAACATCCACGCCGGTTTACTTTGACGATTTTGTGGCTAGTGCCGAATCTCGCCTCGAGTATTGGCGACAGAAATCGGTGGCGCATCGTGATTTCGCAGATAGCCAGCCAAATGCTGGGCATCGGGTATTGGCTGATTGGGAGAAACGTGGCCTG
Source organism: Planctomycetota bacterium (assembly GCA_036124135.1). Classification (GTDB taxonomy): domain Bacteria; phylum Planctomycetota; class Planctomycetia; order Pirellulales; family Pirellulaceae; genus JAZADA01. Next base: position 1,202 of record JAZADA010000396.1, read on the forward strand.
CTGAAGGGAGTGGTGACACAGAACATTGATGGGTTGCATCAACAGGCAGGTAGTTCCCAGGTGATTGAACTGCATGGGACAGCCAGGCAAATTGCCTGCCTGCACTGTGAACAACGTTATGATGCCGAGGAGATGGTGTCACAGTTTCTTGCGACACAGCAGGTTCCAGGCTGTCCCGAGTGTGGCGGGCTCGTTAAGCATGCCACAATTTCGTTTGGCCAGTCATTGGTGCCCAGGGTACTGGAACACGCCATCACGCTGGCAGAACGCTCCGACCTGTTCATGGTCATGGGGTCTTCACTGGTTGTCGAACCGGCAGCCAGCCTGCCTCGCATGGCACGTAGCCGGGGAGCCCGGGTCGTGATCGTAAATCGTGACGAGACGCCACACGATGATATAGCGGATCTCCTGTTCCATGAGGGGATTGGTCATGCGCTGGAGAGAATAGACCAGTACGTTCAGGAGGAAGCCTGAGACTGACCTGACGGTGTGTTGAATCTAGCTGCCGTCAAAGGAGATCTTCAGGATCTCAAACCGTAGCTTGCCCTTGGGGACGTCGATCTCTACCTTGTCCCCTTTTTTCTTTCCGAGCAAGCCTTGCCCGATCGGGCTCGTGATCAGGTAATGTCCAGCGTCGTAATTCTCGTCCCCAGCGCCGACCAGCGTAAACTGTTCTTCGTCTCCGTAGTCGAGATCTTTGACTGTCACGGTGGCCCCGAAGGCGACTTCATCCTTGGGCATCTTCGAGGGATCAATAATGCTGGCTCGTGCTAGTTCACCCCGCATATGGTTTATCTTTGCCTGTAGCATACCCATGGCCTCACGCTGAGCGTGGTATTCCGCGTTCTCGGAGAGGTCGCCCTCGGCACGGGCAGCTGCAATGTTCTCGGCGATCTTCGGGATTTCCTCGTTTTCCAGGCGGCCAATTTCGACCTTCTTGCGGTCATAGGCTTCACGAGTCATGGGAACATAATCAGTCATCAGGAACTCCGATCGCGATGAAAAAATGCGGCCTTCATCATGAAGGTCGCATATTCAGTCCAGTAAGGTAGTTGGTTTCTATTCTCTTGAACCGTCCTGCTCCTGTAAAGGCAGGGGCCAGCAAAGACAGGAAAAAAGAAACCGAGGCTCCTGCTATGCCGGGGACGTTTCAGTCCGTGTTGTATTGGTGATCTTCAGAGAGGTACAGTAGGCAGCCACACGTTTTGCAAAAAACTCCCTTGGTCAAAACCAGTTCGTTGATGGTCTGGGGCGTAAGTGTTTGATAACAACTGCCACAAACGTTGTCATCGACAGGTGCCAGGGCCTCTTCACCACGGGCCTCCGAAATCCGGTTGGACTCCGTACGTAGGTCACCGGGTAACAGAGCTTCGACACTACTAAGCTCAGACTGGGTGCGTTCCAGGTCGTTCTCTAAAGCTTGGCGACCGGAATCCACGGCCTGTACGATTTTGTTCAGTTCCTGGTTTGCGTTATCCAGATTTTGCTGGGCGACAGAGACCTTGTCCTGGTGCCCATCCAGTCCATCCAGCAACTCCAGGATCTCGTCAGAAAGCGCGTCGTTCGATTTCTTGTCGGACTCGATCTGGTCCTTGAGTGTCTGGAATTCCTTGTTCGTCGAGCAGGTGTTAAGCTTTCCCTGCGTATCGATAATCCGTTGTTCGCCTTCCTGCAGTTGTAGTTGTCGCTCGTCAGCCTGGACCCGGGCCTTGGTGTAGCTGTCCTTGACTTCATCCAGGGTCTGCTGAAGGTCCTGGATCGCTCCCTCGGCAGCTTTCACGCGGCGGGGCCCCGCCGTCAAGCGATCTTTTAAATCAGCCTGCTGCTGATGAATGCGATGTAAATCACGAAGTGCTGCAGCCGTTAACGCCATGTGGGAATAACTCCTGAGTCAGGGGTGCTGAAGGGAACGGACCAGTGGCCTGGCTTCCGTTGGGTATAGAAACAAAAAAAGCCGTTGGCCTTCAGGCCAACGGCTTGGTTGTACGTGGGACCGGTTACTGATCCACGGTTCGGTAAGGATGCGAGGCAGGTTGTTTTAGCCTGCCGCCTCCTGCAGGAACCCTGCCAGTTGCCCACTGCGAACAGGGTGTTGCAGTTTGCGAACTGCCTTGGCTTCGATCTGTCGCACGCGCTCACGTGTGACCTTGAATATTCGCCCCACCTCTTCCAGGGTGTAGGTGTAACCATCTCCCAGTCCGTAACGGAGTCGGATGATCTCGCGCTCGCGGTAGGTAAGCGTTTTGAGCAAGTGGTCAATTTTTTGTCGAAGGATTCCATTGTTGGCTATCTTTACCGGGTTATCACTGGAAACATCCTCGACGAACTCGCCGAAGCTGCTGTCCTCGCTTTCACCAATGGGTCGATCAAGACTTGCCGGATGGCGGCCGATGTCAAGGATGCGTTTTACTTCCTCGACACTCAGGTCAACCCGGCGAGCCAGTTCTTCTGTTGTCGGTTCTCGACGCAGTTCTTGCAAGAGCTGCTTTTGAGAATTTCGCAATTTTGACAGTACGTCAATCATATGAACCGGGATGCGAATGGTGCGGGCCTGGTCGGCGATGGCCCGGGTGATGGCCTGCCGAATCCACCATGTAGCGTACGTCGAGAACTTAAATCCTCGACGATACTCGTATTTATCAACGGCTCGCATCAGGCCCGTATTTCCTTCCTGGATGAGATCCAGGAAGCTCATGCCACGATTTCGATACTTTTTGGCTATCGAGACAACCAGGCGAAGATTTCCACTGGAAAGTTGCCTTTTTACCTGTTCGTAGTCCTCGAATTGCTGGTGGAGACGCTGGAGTCGTAAGGCCATGCTCCGGGGACTTTCGTGGCTCAATTTCATCAGGTCATACAGCTCGCGGCGGAGAAGAGCTTGCTCCTCTTTGATTGCCGGCGTCGATTTCTGTTTCCGTAGCGATCTTAACTGATCGCGAACGCTGTTCATGCGTTTGCCGAATCCCTCGAGTTGATGCATTAAAGGTTGAACTCGGCGAGTACGCAGGCTCAATTCTTCGACGAGTTGCAATGCTTTTTGACGATTACGGATAAACTGTTTCCGTAGCGTCTTGCGGGTCCGCATCTTGGTACTCTTGCGGATGAGTTGATGGAAAATATCCTTGTTGTTTGCCAGCAGGTGATCGAGCGTCTGCAGGTTGTGTGGCATACGGGCCTGGATTTGCTCCTTGGTAAGGCGCTCCGTTAAGGAGACCTTGATGGTTCGGTCAAAGGGCAGGTCACCTCGATAGACACGCCTGAGCGTTTCCACGGTGACTCGCATGGCGTATTCGCAGCCGAGAACGGATCGCCGGAAACGACGGCGACACACTTCAATCTTCTTGGCCAGTGAAACTTCCTCTTCGCGTGTCAGTAACGGGATCTGGGCCATCTGGGAAAGGTAAAGACGGATCGGGTCATCGCTCAGCTTGGGAAGCGTTTCTCCGCTTAAGGTGGTCTTGGCCGTGGTTGCTGGAGTTGCCTGCTCGGAAGAAGGGGCAGGGGTTTCCTTGGACTTGGGGGGGGTGTCACACAACTCGATGCCAGCCGTATCGAGTGCGGCCAGAAGGTTGTCTACCTTCTCGGGGTGAACGTCTTCGTTTGGCAGGTAAGTGTTTACCTCGTCGTAGGTCAGGTACCCCTGGGCTTTTCCCTTGCTAATGAGTACCTGCAGGTCTTTCTCCATATGGACCACGTTCTTGCTCCTTCTGCGCCTCATGCGCTCTGAGACAATATGAATTTGATCGTGCTCAGGTGTCCCCTTGGCGGGCCCCCCTGGAAAACGATCAACGGCAGAAGCTGGTTACCCGTCCGTGGGTGCCGACATACCCTGCCGTTGTCTTTCTTGGTCAATCAGTTTTTGTAGTAGTTCTTTCTCCTCTTCAATATCGAGCGTGTTGTTTTCCAGCGCCGCCAGTTGCTCTCGACCGGCAGTGCGAAGTGCTTCACTATGAAATCCTTTTACGAGTTCATCCAGTCTCTCGGCGGTCTGGACCTCGGCATGCATGGCCTTGGCATTGGCAGTTTCGTCCGTTTCAACCAGGATGTTTTTTAATTGTGGGTCTTCCATCTCGGCCAGCACGTAACCAAAATCAGGCACCCTGCCAGTGGCAGCAATGCGAGCATATAGCGTGTAAAGCGACCGACCAGTTTCCGTTGGCAGAATGCCGACAGGAATTTTTTCGAGTGCCGCAGGGACCAGGTCAGGACTGAGAATCAAAATCTCCAGTAGTTCGGTTTCCCGCGGGTCCAGTGGCTTCCAGGTGACAGGCCTGGGAGCCGGCGAGGGGGAATCATTGCGCGGCGTCGAACGGTTGTCTTGTTGCCGGGAACGAATTTCGCTCAAGCGTGTTCGCAGGATTCCTTCTTCGAGGGCGAATCGGCGAGCCAAACGGGAGACGACCTGTTGTTCCAGCAAGCGGCCTGATTCACTGCGAACGCCCTGGGAGCGTCCTGCCTGTGCCAGGGTCCGAAGGATCTCCTCCAACGCCTGGTGCGCCCGATGGGTATCGGTTACGGTGTCGATCCCCTGCAGGACCGTGCTTACCTTGTGTTCTAATGCGTCGGCTGCACTAGCCGCTTTTTCCAGGAAAACGTCCTTGCCGTTGAGGTTCACGAAGTCGCAGGGATCCATGCCATCCGGCAACGTGAGCACGCGGAGATCTACTTCCGCCGCGATAAATAATTCCAGGATTTCATTGGTCCGCCGCTGCCCGGCATCGTCGCCGTCCAGGATCAGAATGATCCGGTCCGCGAAACGTTTTAGTAACTGCACGTGACGAGGCCCCAGGGCAGTACCGAGAACAGCAACGGTGTTGGTGATCCCATGCTGGTGAGCCATGATGACATCCGTGTAACCCTCCATGACCATCAGGCTGTTTTGCTGCGTGGCAGCCTTTCGAGCCAGGTCCAGCGCGTAAAGCTGGTCGCTCTTGGAAAAGAGCAGCGTTTCGGGCGAGTTGATGTACTTGGCAGAGCGGTCGGTGGCATGCTCCGGAAGTATCCGGCCACCGAATGCGATCGGACGGGCTTGGGTGTCGCGGATGGGAAAGATGATCCGCCCCTTGAAACGGTCGTAAGCCCGGCCACTTTCGCTGGTGGCAACAGCACCCACCCCCTCCAGGATCGCCGCGCTGTGTGGTGTGGAATGAGAACGATTTAATAACCATTGCCACTCGTCCGGAGCATAGCCGAGGTGGTGGTGCTGGATGCTCTCGGAGTTGATATCCCGTTCCTGTAGGTAACGTCGAGCGCCTTCTGCGTCAGGTGAATTGATCAGGTAGTCATGGTATTGTTGCTCGGCCCAGGCCATGGCCTGGTAAAGATTACGCTTGTCGCGGGGATCACCAGGTTCGAATTGCTGACGTGCCGCTTGTTGTGTCAGCGGGACACCAGCCTGGTCTGCCAGTAACTCCAGTGCCTGGCGGAAATCGATTCCCTCTTGCTGCATCGTGAAGCTGAAGATGTCGCCGCCGATATTGCACACCCAGCATTTCCATGATTGGCGGTCCGGATTGACTTGCAGGCTGGGACGACTGTCTTCATGCCAGGGGCAAAGGCCAACGTAGATTCGTCCCTGTCGCCGTAACGTTAACGAGCTGCCTACCAGGTCGACAATGTCGATGGCCTGGCGAACCTGCTCGCGAGCGTCATTAGAGGGTGCGAAAGACAACCAACTCTCCTGGAACGAAACGTGTTGCAAAAAGCCATCATGATTTCGATGGAACGCAACAAACAACCCTGAATTCTCCCCCGGTGACCGGCGCCTGTGACGCCAGTGAAATGCCCTCCTTGGCACGCGGAGCGAAATTATAAACCTGAAAAATGGGGCGGTCAATCTGCGGATGAAACGCTGAAGATGGTCAGCACCTCAGGTCCGTCACTGCTGCCCCCCCTCCCGCCGCAACCTTTCTCTCATTCGCTGCGAACTTCAATACTGGCGATCATTGTAACCACACCCTTTGAAAACCGAGTAGTTCGAAGCAAGGTTGATGCTCACATTTTTAGTGAAAAAAAGAGGGTTTTTTTTAGTCTCTGCTAGCACTTTGGTTCGGGCGTCCTTTCTTGATTGA
>JAZADA010000397.1:0-2934 GCA_036124135.1 Planctomycetota bacterium
ATGCTTCCGCGCCATGCCACGGGAAATATCCTCCTGGGGAAACTGCTCCACGTAGAGCGACGCCAACTGCAGCGCCGGCCCGGGGCCCCCATCCTGCTTCCAGCCCTCGAGAATTTTCCCCACGATCACGTCCGCATGAGATCCCGCATGGTAGACACTGGCCGCCACGGCCACCTTGCGAGGCACGACGGCCGGAGCCGCATCCGCCACCCCCGGCAGACACGCCGTAGCTGCCAATGTTGATGACACGAGCACATCACGCCTGCTGGGATGAGACTGACGAGTAGGACGCATCAACCATCTCCTTGAAAACGAAAAACCGGACAAGCAAGTATCTTAACGGCCAGTATAACGCATCTTTTCCATGCCATCCTGGAATCTTAATCCAGGCCCCCCTTCACCATGCCGCTCCCCAGAATCACTTCATGCCACCTACCAGACGGCTACCACGTGAACCGGTTTTGCCGTACGGTTTATGTGCTCCTACCAGGATATACCGGGATAGACCAGATGAACTTCATCGCACTTGACATTGGATCGACCTCCATCAAAGCCACCGCATGGGATCTCGCAAAACTCGAAACCATCGGCGACACAATACGGGTCCCTTGCCCTGCGCCGCTACCCGGCTTGCCGACCGGACACTTTGAGCTGGACCCCGCTGCTGTCGTCAGCACGGTAAAAGAAGTCATCACGTCAATACTATCCGACGTCGCCGACGTCGCTGGAATCGTCAGCTGCAACCAGATGGCAGGCGTCATCCTGGCCGACCATGAAGGCAACCCCCTCAGCAACTACCTCTCCTGGCGAGATCAACGGGTCCTTGAACCGTTCCCCGGAAGCACACGATCCTATTACGATCTAACCTGCGAACACCTCACCCCGAATCGACTGCAGCAACTCGGTCATGAATGCAAACCGGGATCGGCACTGAGCCTACTCTTCTGGTTGCGTGAAAACGGCCAACTGCCAGACGCTGCTACCCCTCTCATGCTGGGTGATTACGTGGCTATGCAGATCGCTCAAGCAGATCCAGTCACCGAGTACACCAATTCTCTTGGCGCACTGAACCTCGAAACAGGCGACTGGCATACGGATGCCTGCCAACAACTCGGCCTTGACACCTTGTCATGGCCTCAGCTTGGTACGCCCTACACTCCCATTGGCGCCTTTACGATCGGTAACCGCACGATCCCATGGTACCCGTCGGTAGGCGACCATCAGTGCGCACTTGCCGGAACACTCCTGCAACAGGGTGAACTTTCCATTAATGCATCCACCGGCTCCCAGGTCAGTCTCCTGTCGGCTGAATACCAACCCGGTGATTACCAGGTGAGGCCCTATTTTGACGGCCAGTACCTGAACACCCTGACCCACCTGCCTGCTGGACGTTCCCTGAACGTACTGGTGGATTTACTGACCGAACTGGCACGGTCCCAGGGAACCGAGCTGGACGACCCCTGGTCCTATATCACGAAAGCGGTCGACACGACCGATACGGACCTGGCCACCGAGCTAACGTTTTTCGCCGGACCGCTCGGTGAACGGGGGAATATCAGTAACATCTCCGTCGATAACCTGACGGTTGGCGCCCTCTTCCAGGCCGCCTTCCGGAACATGACCGACAACTATGAAACCTGTACTCGACGACTGGCTAGCGGGCAACGATGCAAAACACTGGTCCTGTCCGGGGGACTCGTTCAACGCTGTGATGCACTTCGAGAGATGATCACGAGCCGGCTCGAAATGCCAACACGAGTCTGCCCGACCGAGGAAGAAACCTTCCAGGGGCTGCTCGTGATCGCCCTGGCTGCCAGTGGCCAAGCGGAAAGCCTGGCTGCCGCCACCACCATCGTGACAGACGCTCGCACCTGAATCCTGCCCACAACACGCGGCCTCAAGCCCTACTTTTCCAGCAGGCCTTGCGTGCCTAACCAGTGCGCTGCATGACCAGGCCAGGTAGAAATCTGCGAACCCTTGACGGCACGCAGCCCATAGCCATGCCCACCGTTCCCGTAGACGTGCAGTTCTGCCGGAATCCCCAGTCGCTTCAAGCCCGCATAAAAAAGCACAGCCCCCAGCGACGAGGACCGGTCGTTATCCGTGTGAGCCAGGAACACCGGTGGGCAGTTCTTAGGCACATTCACACCTGCCACCAGCCTGTCAGCTTGCACATCGTAAATATTCCAGGGATAGATGAGCACGGCGAAATCCGGCCGGTACGATACATCATCAATAGCATCCAGGCGTTCATAGGAGCGTTTCCCGTTGGTACTGAGCAACCGTGCGCCGACCTGGCCTCCCGCCGAAAACCCCAGCAGACCGATCCGATCTTTTCGCAATCCCCAGGAAGCGGCTCGCGACCGGACCAGCGACATGGTCCGTTGGGCATCCTGCAGCGGTTTCACCCAACCCGGAACGGTGGTACCCGTCGTCGTCCGGTAGCTCAACACGAAAGCAGATACCCCATGTCGATTCAGCCAATCAGCCGCTTCTGTACCTTCCTTGTCCGGTACAACTTTCCCAAAACCTCCGCCGGGCAGGATAACCATAGCCGCACCATTGGATTTTTCTGCGAGATGAACCGTAAACGTGGGCCTCGTGATTTTGACGACACGCGTAACGGGTGGCACCTCGTTTTCTCGATAGGGAAGTTTCTCACCTATCAACCGCGTCGTCTCTCCAGGTGCCAGGGCAGGCCAGGCATCCAGCGGGTCAACTCCCCGCACGGTCTCAACAGCACCAAGCAGTAGCAACAGGCAGATGGCCATTGTGACTGGCCCCTGGCTGCCGACGTTACCCACGAGCACAGTCCTGCCTTTCCAGTATCTCATCAGCCGAATCCGTTCAGGCAAGAATATCTTTAATCAACTTCCCGGCCACGTCGGTCAACCGGTAATCGCGTCCGTTAAAGCGATAGGTCAACTGCTCGTG
>JAZADA010000398.1:0-2711 GCA_036124135.1 Planctomycetota bacterium
GGAGGATGTCGACCTGGAAGATCCGGAACAACGCGAGGCTGTGCTACAGGACATCCAGGAAGCGAAAGAACTGCGGGAAGACTTCGATGCCAAGAACCCCAACCTACCCAAGCTGAAAGATATCAAGAAAGATATCCGGGATGCCAACACCAATCGCCCGTCGCTGGCAGCCCGTGACCCTCGTGTTCGCGTGGAAATGGTCAAAACCGAAGGAGGTACAACTCGAACCGAAGCTGCTGTTTCCCGCGGATTGCGCTGGATATCATTGCATCAAAGTCCGGACGGAAGCTGGAGTCTAAATCATCGCTTGTCTGCCAGATGTAATTGCAGCCATCCTGGCAAGATTCCCAGTGATTCAGCAGCCACCTCCCTGGCCCTGTTGCCATTCCTGGGTGCCGGTCAGACTCACCAGGCAGGAAAATACAAGAAAGAAGTGAACCGGGGCTTAAACTGGTTGCTCTCGGTCCAACACCCAAACGGTGATCTGCGTCACAAGTCCAAGGGGAATTCCGGGATGTATGCGCACGGGCAGGGTGCCATTGTCCTCTGTGAAGCCTACATGCTGACCGGCGATGAAAAACTGAAGAAACCTGCCCAGGCAGCCATCGACTTTATCGTGACTGCCCAACACCCTAAGGGTGGCTGGCGATATTCACCTGGGCAGGCTGGCGACACCAGCGTGATGGGTTGGCAGGTCATGGCACTGCACAGCGCCCGGGCAGCTGGCCTGCATGTTCCCGACTATACCTTGCGGGACGCCCGTTCCTACCTCGACCGGGCAGAATGGAAACGAAGTGGCCAGTTCAGCTACACGCCTGGCCAGGGGCCCAAACACACGATGACCGCCGAGGGTTTGCTGTGCCGCATGTACCTTGGCTGGGGGCGCGAACATGAACGGCTTAACGAAGGTGTCAATTTCCTGCTCAAGAACCATCCTCCCAACAAGAATCTCTATCTCTACTATCTCTATTATGCCTCCCAGGTATTTCACCACGTCGGAGGGGAGCAATGGGAAGACTGGAATTTCCTGATGCGTGAAAGCCTGGTGAAAACCCAGGATCCCAAGGGACATGCGATGGGCAGCTGGACACCACGAGAGTCTCATGATGTGGACGGTGGTCGGCTTTACATGACCTCGCTGGCCGTTTGCTGCCTGGAAGTCTATTACCGGCACCTGCCCCTGTTCCGGCAGATCAACCTGGATTGACCTGCCCCCTACCAGGACACACGGCCTGGCACGTTAGCCGAACACTTCCTGGACGACCTCGCCCTCATCGACCACTCGAATGGGGCGACCTGCAGCACTCATGTTTTCCTGGTCTGCGTCGATTTCCAGGCCATGGCAGACGGTCCGCAAAAGGTCATTGACCTTAACTCGCCGATCAGCCACGTCTTTTCCACCAGCTGTTGTTTTCCCGATGACCTGGCCACCCTGGACGCCACCTCCTGCAAGTGCCACGTTAAAGGCCTTGGGAAAATGCCCTCGCCCACCCTGGCTGTTGATCGCAGGAGTGCGACCAAATTCACCCATCCAGAGAATGAGCGTCTTATCAAGCATTCCGCGCTGTTCAAGATCACGAATCAGTTGTGCGAAAGGTTGGTCCAATTGTTCACAGAGTGCCTTGCTCCGGTTGAAATTATCCTGGTGTGTATCCCAATTACCCAACGACACTTGCACAAAGCTAACTCCTGTTTCCACCAGGCGTCGCGCCAGCAAGCAGCCTTTCCCAAAAGTAGAATCCCCATAGGCTTCCCGCATCTGCGAACTTTCCTGTTGGATATCGAAGGCCACCATGTCCTTGCTGAGGATCATGCGAGACGACTTGTTGTAGAGTTTCCGCTGGTTCGCAACTTCCTGTTCTCCCCCGCTGGCCTCGTATCCTGATTGCAGTTCATCCAGCAATCCAAGTCGTCGACGATAACGAGACTGGCTAGTCGTCAATTGCGTGTTATCGGGCGTTTTCTCCGGGTTACTGATGGCAAACGGATCATACTCAACTCCCAGGAATCCACCTCCTGAACTACCGCGTCGACGACCAATAGTGACGAAATCGGGTAACTCGGCCGTAGGATCACCCAGTTGCTGGGCAGCGTGTGCACCGAGCGTTGGATACTTGACGCTCGCCGTTGGCAAGAAACCTGTTTGCATGAGATGAGTTGCTCGTGGATGACTTCCTTCCCGGCTTTGCATCGAACGAATCAGGCACAGGTGTTCCATGAGCTCTGCGGTTCGAGGCAAGTGTTCGGCAATCTGGATGCCGGGCTGCGAGGTAGCAATTGCCTTGGTATCTCCACCGCTACTTGTCCCAGGTTGAGGCGAAAATGTCTCGAACTGGCTGGGCCCGCCCTGCATCCAGAGTAGGATACAGGCCTGGTTTCTTTTCCTCAGTTCCTGGGCCTGACCACTTAACTGGTTCATCCAGCCAATTCCTGGCAGGGCCAGTCCGGCGGCACCGGCAGTTCTAAGAAAATCACGCCGTTGCAAACGACCACGACGGTCAAAAGAAACGTCGACCTGTCGCTGAGGTACCTGCTGTTTTAACATGAGCTGAAACTCCTATGGCAGTATGCGCCCCGCATATTTACTTTCGATGCAAAAATTCTGCGCTATTAATCAATGCCCAGAGGATATCTTCAAAAGCCTCTCCACGGTCCCGCAGATCACGTCGATATTTCAAGCAACTATTCACTTCTTTATCCGTCGGCTGTCG
>JAZADA010000399.1:0-2693 GCA_036124135.1 Planctomycetota bacterium
ACTATGTCCCAAGGAATTGATCGAGGGAAAACGATTTGCCTTCCTGCGTGGACACCCTCGCTTGAGAGGATCCGAATTCCGTTTCTCCCGGCATGGTGAATCGGGGCAGGTGTTTTCCGAACTGCTGCCGCACCTGGCTGGTATGGCAGATGATATTGCCATTATTAAATCCATGCAGACCGATCACTTTAACCATGCTCCGTCGCAGTTGTTCCTGCTGACCGGTTTTGGCCGCTTTGGTCGCCCCTCGATTGGTTCCTGGATCAGTTACGGACTCGGTACCGAGAATCGTTCGCTGCCTGGGTTCGTGGTGCTGATTACCGGTTCCGTGGGTGGGGCAGGTAACAGCATGTGGGGCAGTGGTTTCCTGCCAACCGTTCACCAGGGTATTGAATTTCGTACCAAGGGTGACCCGGTTCTGTTCCTGTCGAATCCTGGCGGGATTACGGGCACTGATCGAAAACGTATTATCGATACGGTGAATCAGCTCAATCAACAGCAACTGGCCGATGTGGGGGATCCGGAGATTGCCACACGCATCAGCCAGTACGAGATGGCTTACCGGATGCAGTCCTCGGTACCGGAGTTGATGGACCTGGCTGATGAACCCAGGCATATCCATGAAATGTACGGTACCCAACCTGGCCAAACCAGCTTTGCCAACAACTGCCTGTTAGCTCGGCGGTTGGTAGAACGAGGGGTTCGTTTTGTCCAGTTGTTTGACCAGGGTTGGGATCATCACGGAGGACTGAACAAGAACCTGACGAGTAAGTGCAAGCAAGTGGATCAGCCGGCCGCCGCCTTGATTCGAGATCTCAAGCAGCGTGGTTTACTGGATGAAACCCTGGTCGTGTGGGCCAGCGAGTTCGGCCGGACACCGATGCGGCAGAAGGACGGAGCCAATAGTGGTCGGGACCATCACAAGGATGCCTATTGCATCTGGATGGCCGGTGGCGGCATCAAGGGGGGAGTGACCGTGGGACGTACGGATGACCTGGGTTATTTTCCCACGGAAGATCCTGTCCATGTCCATGATTTCCAGGCAACGCTGTTACACCTGCTGGGCATGGACCACGAACAGCTTACTTACAAGTACCAGGGGCGGCAGTTTCGTTTAACCGATGTTCATGGAGAAGTGGTGACCAAGGTCCTGGCTTAACCGGTTGTCCAGCGGAGTCAGTTTAATCTGGCTTGTTGGTCGTTGCTGTTTTTGCCAAACTGGTTGGTAAGGGTTCCTGGCAATTGGTATTACCGGGGGAAGATTGCATGGTGCGAGAGCGCATGGTAAAGCGACCTGTTTCACGATCGATGATTCACAGTTCTTGTCGATATTCGCTGATGGCCCTTTTCCTGGGGTTGCTTGTTGCAGGTGTCACGCGGAGTGCGCCAGGCGCTGAATTGCCACCACGCTTGCGACGCCCGGTTGCCCTGGCATTCACTCCGGACCAGCAACACCTGGTTGTTGCCAATCGTCGCGGCCAGAGCCTGTCGCTGATTGATGTTGCTGAGCAAAAGACGATCAGGGAAGTGGCCTGTGGAGCGACCCTGTCGGATTTGAAACCACTGGACGACGGTAGCTGGATGCTGGCCACGGATGAATCCGGGCACCAGTTACTGCTGCTGCGGATTGAATCGGATCAAATCCATGTGCAACAACGGATTGCGGTCAGTCCTTACCCGGTGCGAGTAATGATCGACCGGCAACAGCAGTATTGTTATGTGACCTCGTTATGGTCGCGGCGGGTTACGCGTGTGCGACTGGAAAAATCTGCAACAGGATGGGCAATGTCCGGTGGCCCGGCCTTGGACCTGCCGTTTTCTCCCCGTGAGTTGCGATTGCTCCAGGATGATCAACGCCTGGTGATCGGGGATTCATTTGGCGGACAATTGGCCGTGGTTGACACATCCAACCCCGAGGCGGGACCACTTCGCCTGCTGGGTGTGCGAAAGTTTCCTGGTCATAACATTCGCGGCATGGGGGTAAGTGCTAATGGCAAGATGCTGCTGATTGCGCACCAGATGCTTAACGAATTGGCCCATACCGTTCGCAATGATGTGCACTGGGGATTGTTAATGTCCAATGATTTACGCTGGCTGAAAATAGCATCGGTGCTTGAAGGCGGTTCGGACCTTTACAAGGGAGCCCACATGCACCCGCTGGGAGAAGCCGGTAGCGCGACGGCTGATCCCTCAGGCCTGGCGGTGTCTCCGCAGGGTGTGGTGGTGGTCACGTTGGGCGGAGTGCGTGAAGTGGCAGTGGGAAGGGAAAATGATTTTAGCTTGCAACGTGTCAACGTGGGGCGTCGTCCTGTTGCTGTGGTGATTCATCCCAACGGCAAGCGAGCCTACGTGGCAAACATGTTTGATGATTCGATTTCCGTGGTCGACCTGGAAGATCCTGGTGAAGTGGCCAAGATTTCACTCGGTCCCAGGGCTGAGCTGAGCAAGCAGGACCGGGGTGAGTTACTTTTTTTCGATGCCCGGCTTTCCCATGACAGCTGGATGAGTTGTCACAGTTGCCATACCAATGGACATTCTAACGGCCTCTTGAATGACAATTTTAGTGATGCCTCTTTCGGAGCCCCCAAGCGAGTCCTGTCGCTGCTGGATCGGTCAGAGACGGCTCCCTTTGCCTGGAATGCAAGTGCCCCGAATCTGGCAGCCCAGGTTCGTAATTCCATCGAACAAACGAT
>JAZADA010000400.1:0-6355 GCA_036124135.1 Planctomycetota bacterium
GTAAAAGCGGGGCCCAACAAGGAACCGTTTTGATTATCAACACCCGTAGCATTACGCGGATTATCAAGCAACTGGTGCCAAATAAAGGAAGTCACCCCCAGTGCTCCCCCCGCATCACCAGCAGCCGGTTGGATCCAGATCTCGTCAAAGGGTCCCTCTCTGAGGACACGTCCGTTGCCGACGCAATTGAGTGCAACACCGCCAGCCAGGCACAGCTGACTCAAGCCGGTTTCCTCTCGGACATGGGCGGCCATCTTAAGCATGACCTCCTCAGTCACCTTCTGCACCGAGGCTGCGACGTCCATCTCCCGTTCCGTCAAAGGACCTTCCATGGTCCGCGGCGGACCACCAAAGAGACGATGAAACTTGCCGTTCGTCATCGTCAGGCCCTGGCAGTAATTGAAATAGGACATATCCAGGCGAAAGGAGCCATCTTCTTTCAGATCTAACAGGTGATCCTGGATCAGGTCCACGTAGCGGGGCTCACCATAGGGTGCCAGGCCCATCAACTTGTACTCACCTGAATTAACTCGGAAGCCACAAAAGTAAGTAAAGGCAGAGTAAAGCAAACCCAGTGAATGCGGGAAACGCAATTCGTGTGTCAATTCCACGTGGTTTCCACGACCGACTCCCAGGGAAACCGTCGTCCATTCTCCCACGCCATCGATTGTCAGGATGGCCGCTTCCTCGAACGGAGACGGAAAGAAGGCACTGGCTGCATGCGACTCATGATGCTCGGTAAAGACAACACGTCGCTTGTATTCATGATGCAGTCCCTTACGGATCTCGCGCGGCAGAAACAGCTTCTGCTTCAACCACAGGGGCATCGCCTTCAGGAACGATCGAAAACCACTCGGGGCATACGACAGGTAGGTTTCCAGCAAGCGTTCGAACTTGAGCAGCGGCTTGTCGTAGAAGCCGACGTAGTCCAGGTCAGCCGCCGATAACCCCGCATGCTCAAGACAATATTCAATGGCGTGCGAGGGAAACCCGTAATCATGTTTCTTACGTGTGAAACGTTCTTCCTGGGCCGCGGCCACGACCTCGCCATCGACGAGCAGGGCGGCAGCCGAGTCATGGTAGAACGCCGAAATTCCCAGGATTGCAGTCATCGTTCCAACTACACATGTTTCGAAGTATGCGAACCTACAGGTGTCTCGAATAGGGTTCCGCAGATCCAGGACAGACCCTCATCATTATCATCGGCCCACGAGAAGGAGCCTATCCAGTAACGAGTCGAGAAGAGGCTGTAAAATTCCGGTTTTCCCGGGATTTCCGGCCGGCGCTGGACTATTTCCTCCGTCTCGGAGGCCAGCAACCTGTCGTTCTAGACCGCGGGACGCATCAGACGCCAGTGATACCCCAGCAACCGCTGCCTGATGTACTGCTGTAAGGGGGGGCCATTACGACGACCTACCATCACGTACAACAAGTCGCCATGCTGCCAGGCACCCACGGTTAACGGACCACTGCCAGCTAGTTCCTGCAAGGCAACCTGTGGCAACTGGTATGACTCTCCGGAACGCACAACAAACAACAACAATTTCCCTGCCTTGGCAGATGAAAGGTCATAGACCACGGCCCGAGGATCGATCGAAGTCTTCAGGCGTGTCCAACGTTGAACCGGCGGCATCACGTGAGTATCCATCGGGTAAGTGCCCGGGGCATTTTCACCACCCGGATTCCAGGTGCGTCCTGCTGCCAGCACCTGCCCCGTCCAGCTAGATGCCTGGGCAACCAGCGAGTCCGCAGAAAGTGGGTCTGCCGGGCCAAACTGTCGCCAGATGCTGACGGCAATCAATAAAGTCGCTGCCAGGGCACCCCAGCGCAATACCTGGCCACCTACCGAGGTCTTGCTTGCCTGGGTAGCGACCGGTTCGCCCGTCGATCCGCGCTGTTCCGATTGGAAACACTCATCCGGCACCATGCCCTGGATCGCAACGGCACTATCAATCGCCTGGTGCAATTGCTCCTGGAGCCCTGCCTGTACCGGCACGTCAGTAAACACATCTGCCAGGTGCTGGTCCAGCACCTGTGATTTTTCAAGCTGCAACTGAAGTACTGCATCCGCCTGGACCTGCTCATGTATCGCAACGTCATCCGAATTACCTGCCTCCAGTTGCCCGGGATGGCATCCCTCGATCACGTCGTATACGTCTTCCGGTTTCATCACCATGTTAAATCCCAACCATCACTTATTTTGTATTCGTATCCGCCGACACCTTGCTGTCGATACTTGATCGCTGCTGGATCTGTCCGCTGGTACCAGCCGTACTAATCAACTTGTAACGCAACTGTCGCTTGGCACGCGCCAGGCGACTCATCACGGTACCCTTGGCAATTTCCAGTGCGCTGGCAATTTCCTTGTAAGACAACTGCTCAAAATAAAACATCACCAGGACCAGTCGAAATTCATCCGAAAGTTCATTCAGTGCTTTCTGCAACTGCTCCGAATCCACCTCCAGTTCATTGACATCCTCAGGAATCATCCCGATATCCAGTTCCAGACTACCGGCTGACAGCGGCACGCGTTTGCGGCACCCCTTGAGAAAACAGCTGCGCAAGACTGCAAATAACCACGCCTTCGCTCGCGACGGTTCCCGTAACTGGTGAACTCGCTGTAAGGCCATCAGGAATGTCTGTTGCGTTAAATCATCAGCTTCCGTCGCTGCACCGGAAAGTCGATACGCATAACGGTAAACATCTGCATAGTAGTTATCTGCCAATTGCCGCACCTGGAGCACATTCGCCGCCTTGAGTGGTGCATCCGCTTCCGAAAACGCTTTCGAAAATGTTTGCGCCGGTTCTACCTTTCGCGCTGTGGAATCCGGTTGTTGCGTTGTGGAAAGCGCACCGCTCACGTCAACCGGCGAAACCATCTCAACTGGTGTCGTCGCGTTATCCACGCGGTTCTCTCCTGGCACATAACGCTTGCGCATTTACTATATTCTGCCTTCCTTCAAGAACCATTCCGAAAGGAACTTATTCCCGAAAACTTATCCTTGCACCAATAATAATCTTAGCAGATGTCCTGGTAGGGCAGGGGGCTTTCATGTTTGGTTTTCCAGTGTTACGATTAACGTTGTAACAAACTAGTTCTGTACGGTACCATGTGTGCTGTGGTTCTCAAGAACCGGTAAACATTGACCGTTTCAGGGGGCTTAGTTAGGCGGGCAAGAGTACGACTCCTGTCCATTCGTTTTATTCCTCATGTTTTACGATAGGGTCGAATCATGAAAAAATTGTTTTCCATTTTGCTCGTATGCACGTTTGCATTCTCCACCGTTACCTTTGTTGGCTGTGGCGGAAAAGAAGAACCCGCAACTCCGGCAGCTGGCGGCGAAGAAGCAGCTGGCGGTGAAGAAGAAGCAGCAGCAGCTGGTGGCGAAGAAGAAGCCGCACCCGCCGAATAGTTTCGGTAAATTCTGTTTGGAACAGGTCCAACCTGTCCTCTAACAGTTATCAAATAGACAGGAGAGGAGCCTTCGGTTCCTCTCCTGTTTTTTATTTGCCAGCACACATTAGCTAGCGGCCAGTTCCCCCTGCAATTACTGGCGTTTAGGCCGCGGCACTCGAGAGCCCCCCTTCTTGCGGCGCTTACCACGGCCAGGGCCACTGGTCTTTACCTCGCTTAATTTCTTACCGATCGAATCTCGCAGGACGGTAATGCGATCTCGTAATTTTCCAGCCTCTTCGAATTCAAGTCGATCGGCGGCGGCCATCATTTCCTTTTCCAGTTCCTGGATATAATCCATCGTGATCGTTTGGGAATCATCATTTGCCCCAGCGGCTCGACTGGCCCTCTGCTGTGCCTCAGCGGCGGCCTCGATGCCAGCACGGATTGATTTCTTCACGGACTCGGGAGTAATCCCGTGCTCGTCATTGTATTGTTGCTGAATCTTCCGTCGTCTGGTGGTTTCCTCCATGGCTTGCTGCATGGAATTAGTGACTTTATCCGCATAGAGGATGACCTTGGAGTTCACATTTCTGGCAGCGCGTCCGATTGTCTGGATCAACGATGTTTCGCTGCGCAAAAATCCTTCCTTGTCAGCATCCAGGATAGCTACCAGGGAAACCTCGGGAAGATCCAGTCCCTCTCGCAGAAGGTTTACCCCCACCAGTGCCTCGAACTTACCGGTGCGTAGTTCATGGAGCAAATCGACACGTTCAAAGGCATCCAGTTCGCTATGCAACCACTTACACCTGACTCGGTTTTCCACCAGGTAAGCCGAGAGGTCCTCGGCCAGCCGCTTGGTCAAGGTGGTCACCAGGACGCGTTCGTCAACGGCTGCTCGTTCGCGAATCTGTTCAAGTAAATGAGGCACCTGTCCCGTCGCGGGAACGACCTCGATCACCGGATCCAACAAACCCGTTGGACGAATCACCTGCTCGACGATTTCACCACCGGCCTTTTCCAACTCGTAATCCCCAGGCGTGGCTGACACGTACACCACCTGGTTAAGCTGCTGCTCCCATTCCTCGAATTTGAGCGGACGATTATCCAGTGCGCTAGGCAATCGAAAACCGTGTTGTACGAGATTCATTTTACGACTGCGATCACCGGCATACATGGCACGTACCTGCGGCACACTAGCATGCGACTCATCCACGAATAACACGAAATCATCCGGGTAATAATCATAGAGTGTTTCGGGCGGCTGCCCCTCGCTGCGACCGGAGAGGGGCCGACTGTAATTCTCGATTCCCGGACAATGCCCAACCTCCTGTAACATCTCGATATCAAACCGTGTCCGTGCATTCAGTCGCTGGGCCTCCAGCAACTTTCCTGTCTCACGAAAATGTTCCAGCTGCCCCTGCAGTTCCGCCTTGATGGACCGAACGGCTGACTCGACACGTTCCTCGGGCAGAACGAAATGTCGGGCCGGATAAACGAACAACTGCTCCTCGGTCGAGATCGTTTCGCCACTGATCGGGTTAATGATCGAGAGTTTCTCTACCTCGTCACCCCACAGCTCGATGCGAAAAGCGAACTCCTCGTACGCCGGCCAGATCTCGACGCAATCACCTCGCACCCGGAACTTGCCCCGCTCAAAAGAAACATCATTCCGGTCGTAGAGAATATCGACCAGTTTCATTAGCATCTGGTCACGGTCCAGTTGTTCACCCAGGGTGATCGACACCATCAGTCGCTTGTAATCTGCCGGTGACCCCAGGCCGTAAATACTGGAAACACTGGCCACGACAATCACGTCCTCACGACTTACCAGGGAACTGGTTGAAGCCAGTCGCAAGCGATCAATTTGCTCGTTGATCGAGGCATCCTTTTCGATATAAATATCGCGTTGAGGAATGTACGCCTCGGGCTGGTAGTAGTCATAGTAGCTCACGAAATAATGAACCGCGTTATGGGGAAAAAACTCCTTGAACTCGGCATACAACTGCGCTGCCAACGTCTTGTTGTGTGATACGACAAGCGCCGGTTTCTGCATTCGGGCAATCACGTTGGCCATGGTAAATGTCTTACCCGAGCCCGTCACGCCCATCAGGACCTGCTCTCGCTGCCCCTCTTCAAATCCCCGGCACAGCGCCTCGATTGCCTGGGGCTGATCGCCTGCTGCCTCGAAAGGGCTGACTAAATCAAATTTCATCCTACTTGCCTCGCTACCAACGGTGTCCCCAGGCTACCGCTGCAGATCCTCTTCTGCGGGGAGATAAAAAACCAGGTACGACTCCATTTGCTGAACTTTCCTGGGCCCCACTCCCCGCACGCGCTGCAACTGGGCAGGTCGCAGAAACCACCCTTCCTGCTGCCGGGAACGAATAATGCGGTCTGCCAACGTGGGACCGATACCCGGCAACAGGCCTAATTCAGCCTGTCCCGCCCGGTTAACATCCACCCTGAACTTTACCGCCACACGCTCATCAGTCACTTCATCCAGGTGCTCATAGCCACCATACCACCTGCTGCTCAAGAGAACTACCAGTCCCAGTACCAGCAGGCCTGCCACGCTGCGTTGATCGGCAAACCGCAACAGGCGACCTGAATGATCTCGATCTAATTTTTGATCACGGGTTGTTTCATTCATGGAGAATCGCACAATAAAATAATAGCAAGGCCTCGACGGCCACTCGGATCCCCGATTATTCGTCAACGACACTCAAACAACAAGAGACGTCCCGGCAATTTCATACTGCAGCGGTGACAACCCTTTACCATGCCTTCACGCGACTTTTCACAAATCACCTGGAATCCGGAACTGGCCGACGATTGTCGACAACTCGTCCGTCTGGCCGTCCGAGAAGATCTCGGTCGACATGCCGACTGGACTACCCTGGCCACTGTCAGCGAGGACGCGCAGGGGCAGGCCACGATGGTCGCACGCCAGGCAGGTGT
>JAZADA010000401.1:0-18411 GCA_036124135.1 Planctomycetota bacterium
AGTAGAGCGTGTCCTTGCCATAGCGTTGTTGCAGGTTGGTTTTCCAGAGTAACTTGCCCTTGATCGTGAGACCTGCCAGGTGGCCACTCTTGAAGTAGCCAAACACGTAGTTGCCATCGGTGATGCCGGAGGGATTGCTGCCGGAACCGTTGCGATGCTTGCCGCCGCGTTGTTTGCCAACAGCAGTTTGCCAGAGCTTGTTACCGGACCAGTCCAATGCCATCACGGTATCCTGGTCTGCTGCTTCGCAGGTCAGGATGATCTGGTTGTCCCAGACGATGGGGGTCGAGCAGCCAGGCCCGGGGAGGGCAACTTTCCAGAGGATTCCCTCCTTCTCATTCCAGCTTTTCAGGAAATTTCCCTGGGCAACCGTGCCGCCGTGATTCGGTCCGCGCCAGTTGGGCCAGTGGCGTTCAGGAACCGGTTCGGCAGCGAGGGTCCAGGTGGCCAGGGTCAAGGTGAGGGACAGGCAGGTGAGTGACTTCAACATGATCGGTTTCCTTAACTTTCCTGGATTGAAACGAGTTAGTACCGGTTTCTCAGACTTGCTGACATTTGAACTGACTGCTCCTGGAAAGTCGATGGCAAGCGTGGAATTGGCTTCCGGTGACCCCCGGCCGCCGGGATTTGCGGAATGTGAGCGATTATCGGTACCTGGGTCTTTCATTCAGTTCCAGACCCCTTAAGATTGAAGCAAAATTCGATCAACCGACGATGCACATTTGCACGAAAGGTGCCAACCGATGAAACGATTTGCATTAATCTGTCTGTCCAGCCTGGTAGTTTTGGCAGTGACTCAGACACAGGTAACCGCTCAACCCAAGGTCAACCCGCAGATCCTGGAGAAGATCAAGGCAGCTCTTCCTGAAGCGGCACCGGCTAAGCCGAAGCAAGCTCGCAAGGTTCTCTTGTTTAGCAAGACGAATGGATTTCGGCATGGTTCCATTCCGGTTGGCGTTGCCTCGTTGACCATGCTCGGAAAAGAGACCGGCGCCTTCACAGCCACGCATAGCGAAGATGACGCCATGTTCGAGCCGGCAACACTCAAGCAGTTTGATGCGGTGATCATGGTTAATACGACGGGGGAGTTGTTCCGCCCACGGAAGCTTCCCGCGGATGCAGCCGCCAAGAAAAAGGCCCTTGAGCGAGAAGAACGACTCAAGAAAAGCCTGGTCGACTTCGTCAAGAGCGGCAAGGGACTTGGTGGTACTCATTCGGCGACGGATACCTACAAGAACTGGAAAGAGTACAACGTCATGATGGGAGGCGCGTTTGATGGCCATCCATGGCACACGGAAGTTCCAGTCCGATTGCTGGATACCGGGCATCCTCTGAACAAGGTGTTCCAGGGGAAAGGGTTTACCGTCCGCGACGAGATCTACCAGTTTCGTGCCGACACGGCCCAGCCAACGGAACGTAAGATGCTGCTAAGCCTGGATCCCAGCTGGGATCAGTTGAGCAAGGGCAAACGCAAGGACGGCTTCTATCCTGTTAGCTGGATCAGTGCTTACGGTCAGGGCCGGACATTTTACTGTTCGCTGGGACACCGAAACGAGATTTATCACAATCCCCATGTTCTGGAGCATTACCTGGCGGGTTTCCAGTACATCCTGGGGGACCTTGCTGCGGATGCGACGCCGGCAAAGACTCCCTGAGTAATCTCCTGGAGGCGAGAAAAGGTAAGGTTTCACATGTCCCTGGAATGTGGCCTAAGATACCTGCAAAAAAGGGTTTATGGTTAGTGTCGGGGCGGTTCCTGCAGGAGTTCTCAGGTAGATTTATTTTGAGGCAGCCGAAAAGATCGGCCGATGTTAGAATACGGAGCAGTTACAGGAGCCAGATCGTATGCTAACCATCATGGATCGGAAGTCGACTCGCACGTGCCAGGGCATGGGACGACGTGAGTTCTTGCGCATCGGTGGCCTTGGCCTCGGCGGAATGGCGCTGCCCCAATTGCTCGCCGCCCGCGCCGAGGCGAGCCAGGTGCCGGGTGCCATTCGTGACAAGTCCGTCGTGCTGTTGTTTCTCAACGGTGGGCCTCCGCATATCGAATTTTTTGATCCGAAGATGACGGCACCGAGCGAGATCCGGAGCATCACCGGGGAAATTCCGACGAAGTTACCAGGGGTTACTTTTGGTGGAACGTTTCCCAAGTTGGCTGCGATGGCAGACCAGCTGACAGTCGTGCGGTCTTATGGCTCGGGTAATTCAAGCCATACCTACGGCAAGGTGCTGAGCGCCGGGAATAATCTCGAAGCAACGATGAGTGCGATTTACGCCAAGGTGCGTGGCAATAACCATCCTCGCACGGGCATGCCGACCAACACCCTGATCCTGCCGGAGGCGATCCAGGGTGAGTTGAAGATGGGCAGTAACTTCGAGACGAAGGCCCTGCCGACGATGACCCAGGCAGGCAAATTGGGGCCTTCCTTTAGCGCCTTTAATCCTGCCGGCGGGGGCCAGTTGCAGCAGGATATGAAACTGAAAATTACGGCTGATCGCCTGGACGATCGGCGTAGCCTCCTGGGGAATCTCGATACCCTGCAGCGGCAGGTGGATCGACTGGGAATCCTGGATGATGCGAATACTTATCATCAACAGGCTTTCGATGTGATCATGCGTGGGGTTGCGCGTGCGTTCGACCTGTCCGAGGAAGATCCACGCACGATCGAGCGTTACGATACCAGCAAGATTTTCAAGATGAAGGATCTGCAGCGTTACAACGACATGCGCCGCGTGTCGAATCTGCTGGGTAAACAGATGTTACTGGCCCGGCGTCTTTGTGAAGCGGGTTGTGGTTTCGTGACCGTGTCTGATTGTGGTTGGGATTACCATGCAAACAACAATAGTCCCAAGCAGATGACCGGTATCTGGCCCATGGGAAACCAGGTGGATCACGCTGTAAGTGCTTTCCTGGAAGATGTTCGAGAACGTGGCTTAAGCGACAAGATCCTGCTGGCGGTCACCGGGGAAATGGGACGCTCGCCAAGGATCAATAAGAATGGTGGACGTGATCACTACGGAGAATTGACCAGCCTGCTGCTGGCCGGCGGTGGCCTGCAGACGGGACAGATTATTGGACAGTCAGATCGACAGGCTGCCAAGGCATCCAGTACGCCGTATCGTCCACAGCACCTGATGGCCACCATCATGCACACGTTGTTTGATATCGGTAAGGTGCGACTGGATCCGGGATTGCCCCGGGAGTTGATCCAGTTGCTGGAAAAAGATCGACCCATCGATCGACTGTTCTGAATTCTACAAGGCAGTTGAGACGGTGATGAATCTAGCTGGAAATTACCATCGAGCAGGCTTGGTTCAGCGAAACTTTGCGATGGGTGGGACTGCCTGCTTGCTGGGATTACTCTTTTGCTTGCTGGTGCAGGCCGCGCCACCGGAGATGGGTCGCAAGCAATTGATTCGTGTATTGCACTCGCCGAATGAAACGGTCGCGCGCCGTCTACAGGCGCTGCAGACGTTGGCCCGCATGGCACCGTTGCCTGCAACAACTCTCGTTAAGACGATGCAGGAGGCGCCAGCAGCTTTACAGCTGGCACTGGCTATGCAGCTGGCACAGGATGAGAGCGGTGCGAAGACGTTACTCGGTTCAGTTCTCGCCGGAAAGTGTTCCGCAAGGCTACTGGAGCAGGATTCGATCATGACCCGGTTGCAGCAGGTGGCCAGCAAGCAACAGCAGCAGGCGTTGGAGGATTTGCTGGACAATGTTTCCTCCTTGGACGAAGAGATCATCACGCTTATTGCCCAACGTCGCAGGGGTTTCCTGGCGGCCAAGGCCGAGGCGAAACGTGGGCAAGCCGTATTCGAGAAAAATTGCGTGGCGTGTCATCGGGTGAAAAAGGACGGTGGGAAAATCGGCCCTGATCTCAACGGGGTTGGTCGCCGCGGCCTGGATCGTATGTTGGAAGATGTGCTCGATCCTCATCGGAACGTCGCCCCGGATTTTCGTCGCACGACCGTGGTCACCACGGAGGGAGGTATCCTGAGTGGTTTGCTGGTGCCTGGGAAGGGTACGCAGCGACTCCTGATGGATCAGCAGGGGAAGGAAATCGTGCTGGATCAATCAAAGATCGAGGAAGCGATCATTTCGCCGCTGTCGGCGATGCCGACAGGACTCGCTGGCCACCTGCCCGCAGGTGAATTTTATGACTTGCTGGCCTACCTGCTGACCCTGCAGGGAAAACCTGGTACTCCATCGCCAAAATAGCCTGGGCGTGTTGTTCAGTGCCGGATCGGGCAAAAGTAGCTCCCGGTATGCAGTCGCGATGAAACCCGGAAAAATGGGTGTTCTTGCTCAAGCTGATTGCGTAGAAGCGGGCTGCACGCTACGATCAAAACGACCATTTGCAGTTATCTGGCAAGCATTTTATGGGGAGATCCACGATGAAGACAGGTAGCCGATTTCAAGGAATCAAACGCATGGGTACGTTCAGGCGAAGTGTCGTCATGTCGTTGCTGGGCCTGGGTCTGCTGATCCATTCCGTCAGCGCGGAAGACTGGCCTCATTTTCGCGGACCCAACAGCGCTGGTATTTCTGCCTCAGGCAAAGCATTGCCGGTACAGTTCTCCACTGAAAAAAACGTGCGATGGTCGGCCAAGGTGGGTGATGGTGTGGGCTGCCCCGTGGTTGCGGCTGGGCGTGTCTTTGTTTGCGAAATGGGAGATGACCAGACGGTTGCTCTTACCGGTTATGATTTAAAGACCGGCAAGCAACTCTGGAAACGCCAATGGAAGACAGGTGATATTGCCACCGTTCACAAGACGAACAGTCATGCATCGACGACACCTGCCGCCGATGCGGAACGCGTGTACTTTTATTTCAGCAGCCTGGGAATGATTGCTGTAGACGCCACCAATGGTAAGGATGTCTGGCAACTCAAGCTTCCCGAACCGTACTTCGTTTTCAAGTGGGGGCCTGCAATGTCCCCGGTGCTCTACAAGGACAAGCTCCTGTTTTGCCAGGATGATGACCTCTACCCGGCTTTTTATGCTCTCGATAAACGTACCGGCAAGGTCGTCTGGAAAGACGACCGTTCAGACATGGCCGTGAATTACTCGCACCCGGTGATTTGTCCGACGGCCGCCGGTGACGAGATCGTCGTGGCCGGGACCGGCCTGCTGATCGGTTATCACCCGGACACTGGGAAGCGGTTGTGGCACGCAAGGGTCTTGTTGCGAAACATCAAGACCACGCCCGTGGTCCAGGATGGCATCATCTATATCTCGCTGCAGAGTGGCGGGATTGCCAATCAGTGGCTGGCCTCGGTTGACCGGGCAGAAACTGGCAACAGCGATGGAAAGTTGACACGGGACGAGATGCAGGCATTTGTCGGTGATCGCAAGATCCCGGAGCAGTTTTTCAAGAAAACCTTTGGGCGGGGTGACCTGAACAAGGACGGTCAGTTGGAAGGTGAAGAGTTGGATGTCGCTTTCCTGCACAAGGACAATTTTGCCGGCGCGCGGTTCAGCCGCGAAGAGGCGGCGGATGAATACGTGTTGGCGGTGCGTGGTGGCGGGCGTGGTGACGTCACCGAGTCACATCTGCTCTGGAAACACAAGACGAAGCATACCGATCACATCGTTTCACCGCTGGTCGTGGGTAAACGCATGCTGCTGGTCAAGGGGGGTGGGATTGCGACCTGCTTCGATACCCAGAAGGGCTTACCCGTCTGGAAAGCCAAGCGAATCCAGAACACCGGTGAGTATTTTGCTTCCCCGATCTACGGGGACGGTAAAATCTACGTGGCAGGTGAAAATGGGTTCGTGGTGGTCATGAATAATGATGGTGCGGAGCTCAAGGTGCTGGCCAAGAACGATATGGGAGACGCCATCGTGGGAACCCCGGCACTCTCCGATGGAAACCTGCTGGTGCGCACACGTACAAGGCTCTTTTGTATCGCCAAGGAATAGTGTGGTAGCCACCGGTTAGTTGGAACAGGAACCAGGTCATCGTTACCTGTGGCAGACAGGGCGCTGGGTTCATGAGAGAAGACTGCAGATGAAAGCGAACAATCGTTGGTTGGGATGCCACGCTTTATTGCTCTTGCTGGGAACCGTCCTGCTGCCGACGAGCACGATCCTGCTGTCTGCTGAACCCTTGCCATGGACGGATTTTCGCTTGACGGATACGCGCGGGAAGGTTTCCCACCTCGCAGAAATTAAGACGCCCCTGGTAGTCATGGTTTTTCTTGGGACAGAATGTCCGCTGGCCCAGCTTTACGCACCGCGACTGGAACAACTGTCGCAAAAGTATGCGGGCCGGGGTGTTACCTTCCTGGGGATCAATTCGAACCGGCAGGACTCCCTTGCCGACATGGTGGCCTACGTAAAACGGACCGGCATCACGTTTACCCTGGGAAAAGATTTACGCAACCAGGTAGCCGATGCGATGAAGGCCCATCGCACGCCCGAGGTCTTCGTGTTGGATGAGCAACGCCGGGTTCGTTACCGTGGTCGAATTGATGACCAGTATGGCGTCGGTTACAGCCGAACGACAGCAAAACGGCATGACCTGGCGATGGCGATTGACCAGTTGCTGGCAGGTGAAAAGGTGACGGTGGACCGCACGACCCCGGTTGGCTGTCATATTGGTCGGTTGCGTCCGATCACAGGCAATCACGAGGTAACGTACCATGAGCACGTACAACCGTTGCTTAAGAAACACTGTGTGCAGTGTCACCAGCCTGGTGAGATAGGTCCGTTTTCACTGACCGACTACCAGGAAGTTGCAGGATGGGCTGAGACCATCCAGGAAGTTGTCCAGTTGCAGCGTATGCCACCGTGGCATGCCAGTCCCAGGCACGGGGAATTTCGCAACGCGCGTTTCGTGAGTGACCAGGAAAAATCCCTTTTGAGACGCTGGGTTGCCGCAGGAGCTCCGGAAGGTAAGCCTGTCAGTGGGAACGACGCAGGGAAGCCACTTCCAGTGGTGCAGACGAAACCCTGGAAGCCTGATGTCACGATTGCGATGCGGGAACGACCTTACGAGGTGCCAGCTGAGGGAGTCGTGCAGTACCAGTATTTCGTAGTTGATCCCGGTTTCAAGGAAGACAAGTGGATCAGTGATGCCAAGATCGTGGCAGGGAACCGATCGGTGGTGCATCATGCGATCGTTTTCGTGCGGCCACCTGGGAATACTCGCACACGAGGATTTGGCTGGCTAACCGGTTACGTGCCAGGTCAATCCAACACGGAGCTACCGCCTGGCCTTGCCCGCCGGATACCGGCTGGTTCGAAACTCATTTTCCAGATGCACTATACACCGGTCGGCAAGGTGGTCGAGGACCGTACGCGTATCGAGATGAAGTTCGTGGAGGCAGAAACTGTGCAGCACGAGGTGCTCACGATGCTGGCGATGAACCGCGACTTCGAGATTCCACCCGGGATGGCAAACTTTCGCGAGGAAGCCGTAGTCGATGCGTTTCCACAGGGGGCTCGCTTGCTGGCCATAGCGCCTCACATGCATGTGCGCGGCAAGTCGTTTCGGTTTGTTCATCAACGGGGAAGTGAAAATCGAATTCTGCTCGACGTACCGCAGTATGATTTTAACTGGCAGCACGTCTATGAGCTTCGTGATTACGTGGAGTTAAAGCCTGGTGACCGTTTGCAGTGCGTTGCCCATTTCGATAATTCTTCGCAGAACCCGGTGAATCCCGATCCGACGGCAACCGTGCGCTGGGGAGATCAGACGTGGGAGGAAATGTTGATTGGTTACTGCATGGTGGCAGTTCCGGTCGGTTCACCCGTGGTGACCGACGCCGATAAGGCATTACGGCAATTGGCGGAGAAGAAGGCGAGGAAATTCCTGGAGAAGTTTGATCGGAACAAGGATGGCCAGTTGGAGAAGAACGAGGTTCCAGTCGCGTTGGCGCGGTTTGGTTTTCGACGCCTTGACCGGAACGACGATGGGGTCATTGTTTTTCGTGAGGCAGTTAGCGACGCGATGCGAACCCTGCGTGGAAAGAACTAGGTTCTCGTGCAGCTCTTTAACTGGTATGCCGACTATTTTCGTGGTCACCGATTCGTGGTCTGGGGGTTCGTGGTCCTGCTGACCCTGGTCAGTGGCTATGGGTACTGGCAGCCGGAACGAGTTGTCGAACGACGCAGGTCTGACGATGCGGTCAAGACTGCGGCAGAGTCCGAGGCGTTTGACCTGAGAGGTTCTGATTGTTTCCTGGTTATTGATGGGGACGATCTCTTTACCGCCGATTCGGTTCGGGCTCTTCGAAATGTTATCTCGGCGGTCGAGGAATTGCCTTACGTTCATCGTGTGGTCTGGTTGGATCGTGTGCCGTCGCGCAATCGATTTGGACTGGATGAACCCTTGTTCCCTCCCGAGGATTCTTCCCCGGAGCGGTTTCGAGTGGCCCGGGAACGTGCCCTGAGTCACCCCCTGATCGTGGGCCAATTGATTGCCGCTGACGCACGTACGATGATTGCGCCGATCGAATTTGACTGGCTGGAAGTGCGGGATAACGAGGATTGTTCAGATCGTCTGCTGGCGGTTGCCCGGCAGGCAGGCGATGAGGCCAGTACCAACCTGCGGATTCGGTTGACGGGATATGTGCCCCTGAGCCTGGATTATGATCGACTGTTTGAACGAAATGAGAAACGATTTCGGATCATTGCCTACAGCGTGTCATTGCTGATGGCGACGATTATTTTTCGAGGCCTGGCCGCTATCCTGATTGTTGTGGCGGCACCGGCCATGGGCATGTTCTGGGCTTTTGGCTTGCTGGAATTGCTTCAGGAACCCTCCAACCCGCTGACCAATGTCGTGTTGCCCGTCCTGTTAATGATGGTGGGGCTGACCGATGGCGTGCACCTGATGGTGAGGATTCGTCATGAGAAAGCGGGGGGCGGAACGCGGCTGGCTGCGGCAGTCGAATCAGTGCGACATCTTGGCCTGGCCTGTGCCCTGACCTCCGTCACGACGGCAGTAGGATTCGGCTCGCTGTTGCTGGCCCAATCAGAAGTGATCCAGGATTTTGGCCGCGCCTGTGCGATCGGGGTTATCTGTGTGTTCATCGCCGTGATCATGCTGATCCCCCTGCTGTCGGCCAGTTGGATAGGACGTAACCTGGAACGCGGATACCGTGATCGTGGCACGGCAAAATCCCACGCCGGTTGGCAGAAGTTATCGGGGCTATTGCAGCGTCGGGCAGGGACGCTGACCTTGCTGGGAATCGGCTTTACGTTGGTTGCCATGGTCATTTCACTGCAGTTGCGTCCTGACGACAAGTTAAGTAGCTCACAGCCCACCTCGAGTGAGCCGTTCGAAGCCTTGCGGCACTGTGACCAGGCCTTTGGTGGCCTGGAGTTTGTGACCGTCGCGATCAGCTGGCCGGAGGGTAAACCGAACCAAACGGCTCAGATCATGGACGTGGTCAGCGAGGTGGGAGGGATTGTCGACCAGG
This sequence comes from Planctomycetota bacterium, assembly GCA_036124135.1. GTDB lineage: Bacteria > Planctomycetota > Planctomycetia > Pirellulales > Pirellulaceae > JAZADA01. The sequence goes on from JAZADA010000401.1 coordinate 9,435, forward strand.
AGCCCCTGTTGCGATCGCCCCTGTCACTGCGCGAGTTGCTCGGGTCGTTTCCAAGTGATCTGCCGTTGCGGGAACGGTTCAGTTACGTTGCTTTCCTGCCCCAGGAGTTAGCTCCCATGTTTGTGAACGAGCAGCAACGGACTACCAAGATGACCGTACGAATCCAGGACCTGGGGATCGCTCGGTATCGGCCGGTATTTTCACGAGTCCAGGAGCGACTGGTTCAACTGGAAAAACGTTACCCGGGATTTCAACTGGAGTTGACGGGCAGTCCCGTGCGACGCTGTGACAATCTCTGGAAGATCGTCACCGACCTGGCGGCCAGCCTGGGAGTTGCATCGGTGATTATTCTCGTCATGATCGCCGTGGCATTCCGGTCGTTCACCCTTGGGTTGCTCTCCATTGTTCCAAACCTGCTGCCGCTGGCCCTGACGGGAACGATTCTTTACTGGCTGGGGTTACCGTTGGAGATTGCCAGCGTCTGCTCATTTACGGTTTGCCTGGGTATCGCCGTGGATGACACGATACATTTTCTCACGCGTTATCGGTTTGAATGCCAGCAGGGGCACGATGTGTGCGAGGCAGTACGACGCGCGGTCCAGGGCGTGGGGGGAGCACTGTTGATTACGACGGTGATTCTCGTGTCGGGGTTTGCGACCGTGCTGGTGAGCGAATTGCCGGCGCAGCGGACGTTTTCGGCGATGGCTTGCACGACTATTACATCGGCGTTGTTGGGTGACCTGGTGTTCCTGCCAGCGATGCTGATCTATTTCCGGCGTTTCCGCGCGGTTCACCTGGGGACGCCGATCGTCGAGGAAGATTGAGCAGCTGTCTTTAACCCAGCAGCCCCGGAATCGGCTTCGCATGGTAGATCTGGTGCGGCCGTGAGACCTCGTCATGCCAGACCGCCGTGGGGGGAATTCCCAGTGCGTGGTAGATCGATGCTGCCATGTTATCAGGCAACTGGGGGCTGGATGCCGGATAGGCACCAATGTGGTCGGAAGATCCAATCACGTTACCGCCCTGGACACCACCTCCGGCAAAGAACACCGACTGGACGGCTCCCCAGTGATCGCGTCCGGGCAGGTTAAAGCTTTCCGAGAGCGTGGATAGTTTTGGTGTGCGACCGAATTCCCCAGCCATGACAATCATCGTACTGTCGAGCAAACCGCTGGATTCGAGGTCGTCCAGGAGCGTGCAGAGTGCCTTGTCGGTGGGTGGAAAGAGCTTGTCCTTGAGTCGCGGAAAAGCATCACCGTGGGTATCCCAGGTTTCATTGTTGCCCAGGTTCACCTGGATCAGGTTGACGCCTGCCTCGACCAGGCGATAAGCCATCAGCAAGGACCAGCCAAAACTGTTCTTGCCATAGCGTTCCTGTGTTTTTTCGTCGGCGTTGGTGACGTCGAAGGCGCGGCGCACCTTGGCGTCGGCCAGCATGGAAATCACCGATTGACGGTTCTGGTCATACTGGTTGACGACGGCGGAATTTTCCATGGCCGCCCGCTGGTTATCAATTGTCTGCAGCAAGCTGAGACGATCGCCCAGTCGCTTATGATTCATGCCGGCAGGAAATTTCAGGCTTGGTGCCTGGTAGACCCGCGCGTCAGGATCGGTGGGCGGTTTCTTGGATTGGTTGGGGTAGGTGTATTCCGGATAGGCTCCGCGCCACATCGGGTTGCCATAGGGTGAAGCCTCGATAAAGAACGGGTCACGATGCCGACCCATGAGTCCACCGTAGGCACCGGGAATCACGCCTCCGGACCAGTGAACGAGGCGTTCAGGTAGTACGATCGCGGGAGGGAGATTGTTGTTTTGCGGCGGAAGGGCGTCACCAACGACGGAGGCAATCGACGGCCAGTCGGAGGAACGGGGTTTTCGGTCACCACGAAAACCTGTTGGCGGAACCGAACGTCCCGTCAGCATGTAGAAATGGCCCAGCGTATGTCCGTTCGTGGGATGCGTCAGGGAACGGCAAACAGCCCACTTCTCACTCCGCTTGGCGAGGCCGGGTAAATGTTCACTGATCTGGATGCCGGGTGTACTGGTCGGGGCTGGATTGAAGTCGCCACGGATTTCAGCAGGAGCATCCGGTTTAAGGTCAAAACTTTCATGCTGAGCCAAACCACCGGACAGGAAAATGTAGATACAGGTTTTGGCTTTGCCTCCACCGGGCAGCGTGTTTCCATCGGCTGCCTGGAGCTGGGAGAGGTGATTACTGCCCATGCCGAGCAATCCAATCGCTCCAGCCTGGATGGCGGTGCGACGAGAGAGTTTCGGGTGCGACCAGTTTTGGAGAGCCATGCGACATTCCTTGCCTTGAACCGATACGAATTTACTATGCCTATTGTTAATATCGTAGCCGTCCCTGTCAAACATGAGCAAGATCATTCGGTCCTGTTTTAAGGGGCTATCCGGGGGGCGATTCTGACGTTTGAGCCAGTGGAAAACGGCACGGTACTGGTCTAAGATGGGAGCTAACCGTTCATGAGATAGGGCCTTAAGTGCCGCTTGTGAAGGGTGAGGTAGATGGCAATCGGGGCCTCCGTTGCCGTTAGATCAGGGGCATGGATCTGTTGATTCTCCAGGAAAGCGAGTGCGTTATGAATTCGATGTTGAAACGATGGTGTGGTTATGGGTGGGTCCTGGCGATTTCATGGCTGGTCCTTTCAGCAGAGTTGCAGGCGGCTGAAAAGAATGCCAAGCCCCCTAATATTCTCTTCGTGTTTGCCGATGACCAGGCATTTAACACGATCGCAGCACTGGGCAACCAGGAAATTCGGACCCCACACCTGGATCGGATTGTCCAGGATGGCATGACGTTTACCCATACGTTCAACCAGGGGTCGTGGTCCGGAGCGGTTTGCGTGGCCAGTCGTTGCATGCTCAATACCGGCAGGTTCCTCTGGAACGCGAATCGCATTTACGGCCAGACAGAGAAGGAACGCCAGGCCGGACGGTTCTGGTCAGAGCATCTCAAGAAAGCGGGCTATGAAACCTACATGACAGGTAAATGGCATGTCAGGGCAGATGCCACCAAGGCCTTTGATCGTGCGGGCCACGTTCGGGGGGGCATGCCTAACCAGACTCCCGAGGGTTACAACCGACCCCGCAAGGGCCAACCGGATCCCTGGAAACCGTGGGACGAGAAATTTGGAGGATTCTGGAAGGGTGGTAAACACTGGAGCGAGGTGGTCGGGGACGATGCCGTTTCATTCCTGGAGCAGGCCGCCAAGAGCGAGTCACCGTTTTTCATGTACCTGGCTTTCAATGCACCGCATGATCCGCGGCAATCGCCCAAGCGATTCGTGGACATGTATCCGTTGGACAAGATCGCGGTCCCCAGGAGTTACGTTCCCGAGTATCCGTTCAAGGAAGCGATGGGATCCGGGGTTAAGCTTCGGGATGAAAAGTTGGCACCATTTCCTCGCACGGAGCATGCGGTCAAAGTCAATCGCCAGGAATACTATGCCATCATCACGCATATGGATCAGCAGATCGGGCGTATCATGGAAGCCTTGAAGAAGAGCGGCAAGGCAGACAATACGTACATCTTTTTCACTGCAGATCATGGCCTGGCGGTCGGACATCATGGCCTCATGGGAAAACAGAATATGTTTGACCACAGTGTCCGGGTTCCCTTCGTGGTCATCGGTCCTGGTATTGCCGGTGGGACCCGTAGCGATGCCTGGATTTACCTGCAGGACGTGATGCCGACCACGCTCGAACTGGCAGGAATCAAGAAACCGGGGCACGTGCAATTCAAGAGCCTGCTCCCCTTGATCAAGGGTGAAACCAGGAAAGGCTATGATGCCGTTTACGGAGCGTACCTGGCCTTGCAGCGATCGGTCCGTGAGGGCCCTTATAAATTGATCCTTTATCCGAAGATCGCTCAGCAGGTGCTCTACAACGTGGAGCAGGATCCGTTGGAACTCAAGGACCTGGCCGGCGATGCAAAGTACCTGGAAGTCAAGAAGAAGTTGTTTGCCAGGCTGCTTGAATTGCAGCAACAGACTGGTGACAAGCTGGAGTTAACAACGACCTTTGCCGACCTGCAATGACCATGAAGATTGAGCAAGTTCGAATTCATCCTGTCCGCGTTCCCCGTGTTTATGAAACGCAGATTGCTCGTGAGGGGGGTGGGGCTCGATCCCAGGTCGCTGGTTCGCTCTATGTTTTCGTAGAAGCTGAAACCAACACGGGCCTCGTTGGCTGGGGAGAGATTTCCGATATCCCGGAAGCTGAGCTGCCCCCGTTGGCCAATCTCATGAAGCGGCTGGAATCGTTGCTGGTAGGACGAGATCCGTTTGATCTCCAGGGACTTCATGCCGAACTATGTCAAGCTGGCAGTGGGGTCTCCGATGAGGAAATGCCACGGCTGTTTTCAGCCGCTGTCGATATGTTGTGCTATGACCTGCAATCCCAGCATGCGAAGGTTCCGATTTACCAGTTGCTCGGTGGGGCTTGTCGCGAACAGGTGCGGATTTCCTGGGTGGCCTATATTCGCCAGGACCTAAGCCTGTTGCGAGCAGAGATTGAATCGAAACGGGACGCTGGTTTTAACGCTTTCAAGCTAAAGGTAGGGGTCGACATTGAGCTGGATGATCAGCGGCTGGAGATTTTGCGCGAGGTGGCCGGGCCGACGGCTCATATCAAGATTGATCCCAACGGTGGCTGGAATCTTGAGCAGGCGGTTGAAAATATTCGTCGGTTATCCCGGCATGGGGTTGCTGGCGTGGAGACGCCGATCGCCGGGCGTGATCCGGCGCAGTTGGCGGCACTGCGAAAGGAGGTCGATGTACCTCTCCTGGAACACGTCTGGACGACGTCTGATGCGCAGGGATATATCGAGCATCAGGCACTTGATGTTTTCAATATCGGGACGACCGGTTGTGGAGGCATCTGGCCGGCACGGCAGATTGCCACGTTGGCCGAGATGGCGGGCGTGGGAATCTTGTTGGGCAGTACGGTGGAGATGGGTCCCGGGACGCTCGCCCAATTGCACCTGGCGGCCTCCCTGCCTGGGTTGAATATGCCGTCAGATTTAATTGGTCCAGGTTTACTGGCTGATGATGTACTTGCCGAGCCGCTGGTTTATCGGGCCAGCCAGTTGGCCGTACCGCGGGAGCCGGGAATCGGTCCGGCGATTTGTCGCCAGAAATTGGCGAGCCTGAGCGAGGGCGCCAAGAGCATGCTATGATTCAGGTAGTAACCTTTTGAAACCAGCGGGATCGAACGAGCGGCAGATGAACAAGCAAGAGAAAATGATCAGTTGGATTCTGCGACTGCTGGGATTCCTGGGGATGTTTGCCATCCTGGCCGTGATCATGCCCTTTGGTTGGATGTTGTCCATCCATGAGTACCTGGGGCTGGGCAAGATGCCCGAGGCGCCGGTCGTGGAATACCTGGCCCGTTCGTTGTCTGCCTTCTATGCCCTGGTCTCGGTGATCTTCTGGTATCTATCCTTTCGAGTTCAGGAACACTGGAAACTAGTGCGGGTCCTGGCTTGCCTGTTGTTGGTGTTCGGGATGGTCTCATGGTGGATCGATGTGAAATCCGGCATGCCGCTATCCTGGACCTTGCAGGAGGCTCCCCCGATGATCGTGGTGGGCCTGGTAATACTTTACCTGCATGCACGGGGTAACCAGGTGCCAGGGGCTGGTGAATCTTAAAAGGGATAAAAACAGCCCGCTACAGGTAAGGTTTCTGTAACGGGCTGTGGGATCACTCGTGAGATGCTGTCGGAAGCAGCTGTTACCGGTCGCTAAGCTGGCTGGCCAGCTTAACCAGTTCCAGGAATTCCTGGCGGTAACCACTCTTGTCCCCAGCAGCTGCCTCGGTGGCAATTTCCAGGACGGCCGCATAGTTGGAGTCACCCTTGTGCTCAGAACCACGCAGTAACATGCCGAACTGGGCAACGGCGGCGGCGAAACGGAAGTCCTGGTCGGCCTGGCCAAAACGCTTGCCCGTGTCCTTGATGGGGAATTCCAGTAACTTGCTGGTGTCACCATCAGGTTGCTTGTAACGGATCTTGACCGTCAATAATTCCCCGTTGTTGGCAGCACCCGAGGGCTTGGTCGGCTTTTGGTATTTCAGCTTGTCGATCTTGCCCAAGGCCTTGCTGCTGACTCCCATGGGGATGATTTCATAGAGTGCTGTGACCGTGTGTCCGGCACCAATTTCCCCGGCGTCCTTGGTGTCATCGTTAAAGTCTTCCGCGGCCAGGATACGATTCTCGTATCCGATCAGTCGGTAGGCAGCAACCTCCTTGGGGTTGAACTCGACCTGGATCTTGACATCCTTGGCAATGGTCACGAGCGTACTGCTGATCTGCTCGACCAACACTTTTCGGGCCTCGTTCTCGGTATCGATGAAGGCATAGTTCCCATTACCCTTGTTGGAGATTTGCTCCATCATGGAATCGTTATGGTTGCCCATTCCGAATCCCAGTACGGTCAGGAAAGTGCCGCTCTTGGCATTGTCTTCGGCCATGCGAACCAGCGATCCGGTTCCCGTGGTGCCCACATTGAAATCTCCGTCCGTGCAGAGGATGACCCGGTTGACCCCTCCCTTGATGAAGTGATCCAGGGCGACCTGGTAAGCCAGTTGGATGCCCGCTCCACCGTTGGTGGAACCACCTGCCTGGAGGCGATCCAACGCACCCAGGATGACGCCTTTCTGATCGGCTGTCGTGGAATCGAGGACCAGGCCAGCGGCACCGGCGTAGACCACGATGGCCACGCGGTCGTTTTCCCCCAGTTGGTCAACGAGCATCTTCATGCCTCGTCGCAACAAGGGGAGCTTGTTACGAGATTCCATCGATCCGGAAACATCGAGTAGGAACACAAGGTTGCTGGAAGGACGTTTCGCTTGTTCAATTTCACGGCCCTTGATGCCGATGCGTGCCAGTCGGTGGTTCGGTGTCCAGGGACACTGGGTGATTTCCACGCGTGACGCAAAGGGGTGATCGTCCGTGGGTGCTTCATAGCCGTAGGTGAAGTAGTTCACCAGTTCCTCGATACGTACCGCATCCGGTCGGGGTAGTCGATTCTGCTGGAGAAACATGCGGATCTTGGAATAGGACGCGGTATCCACATCAATGGAAAACGTGGAGAGAGGCTTGTCCGTTACCGCCAGGAAGCGATTCTCATAGATGCGGTCGAAACGGTCGCCCCCTTCGCCTGGGCCTCGTCCGAGATCTCCGCCGGGATCTTGATTCTGGACAGTTGGGGGGAGAGGGATTGCCCCCTGGCTATCCAGGCTCTTCACCGCCTCTTTCATGGAAAGGCCGACGGTGGGTGGCACAGGGTGCGGTGTCGTTGTGGCGGTCGTGATGCCACCTATTTCCAATTCGTCTGTGAGCCCATCATCCGGTGCTAAGGCACGGTTGTCGCTCTTGGCGTCAATCGCGTTGAAGGCTTGGTCAGTCGGCCGGCCGTTGGTGGTTGGCTGGCTGGAGTCTGTCCTGGGGTCGAACCTGGCAACCTGGATGGCGCCCGTTTGGGAGTACCGGTAGATGCCGACGGAGACGGCCAGCAGGAGGGAAGCGGCCAGGGCCATGACGGCCAGTGCTTTTCCAGTAGAAGGCGCGGCCACCTGTTCGCCTGCTGCGGTTACCGATCCAGGGTTATTGATTCCTGCTTCGATCGCCTGGCGTTGCTTTTCGGTCAGGCCGGCGACAGGTTCGGTTGCCAGGTCTGCCTGCAGTGAACCAACGGTCGCCCGGGTTTCTTCAACCAGTTGACGCAGTTGTGCGTCCTGTGCCATTTCTGCTTCGAAAGCGATCTTGTCAGCATCATTAAGCTCGTCAAAGACGTACTGCGTGATACGAATATCATGAGGATCAGTGGACATGGGGAGGTTCCTTTATGGTTGTTCTAGTCACCCTGGCTGGGTCAGGATGCGAATTGTTCTCGAATTGACTTGATTCCGATGTGGAGTAAGTAGCCCACGTTGGAAATACTCAAGCCGGTAATTTCACCGATTTCCCGGTAGCTCAGGCCGTGCGTCAGTTTGAGCCGGATAACCTCCTGTTGCTGGTCCGGTAGTTGCGATAGCAATTGCCGGGCCGAATGGGCTGTTTCACGTTGCTCTGCCTGGTCTCCCTGGTTCGGTTCACGGCTCTCGATAGCCGCAGCTTGCGGATCAGAAACGTGACTCATGCGAGACTCCTTTTTTCGAATATCGAGGGCTCGATTGCGACAGACGGTATACAACCACGCTGTGACTCGGCCCTCCAGTTCCTGCTGGGATTGACGACAAAGCTGTAAAAACGTGTCCTGCACGACATCACGGGCTCGTTCGTGATCATTGAGCATGCGACTCGCATACCGAATTAACGGTTGCTCGTGGCATTCCACAACACGACGTATCCAATCTGCATTGGGATTGGGTTCAGGCGAGGTCATGATGGTTCCTACGGGACACGAAGCCTTGGGGTCTAACCAGTGAAACGATCCAACTGGAGATTTATTAGGTGGAAAAATAAAAAATCTGGAAAACGACCTGCTGCCCTGGATACGGGACCCTTGGGGCTGTGGTTGTGACGGGAAATCCCCGGTAAAAGTTCCTGCCAAATCGCAGGATCGTAAAACGAGTCGTTGGCTATGATCCGCCGCTGGTACTTTCGGTTCCCGGCCAGGGACTAGCTGTTTTCGTCGGGCAATTGCACCAATTCGATCAGGATGCCATCGGGACCCTTGGCACAGGTGACGTGCTTGGCATCGGGGGCGGAAACCGGGGCAGCGATGAATTCGACCCCGTTGGCCTCCAGTCTGGCAACGGTGGCTGGCACATCCTCGAGTATGAACGTGAGCCAGCGCACGCCGGCCTGGAACTCGTGATCACGTGCAGGAGGAGGAGATGTGATTTCCATGATCTTGATAAGGGTATTACCCGCCTGGAAACGGACCTGGCGAAATCCTGATGGCGCCAGCCCGGCACCGGTGGCAGTGCTTTCCGGGATATTGATATCCAGGAC
>JAZADA010000402.1:0-2016 GCA_036124135.1 Planctomycetota bacterium
CTTCAATAATTCAATATCATTATTAAAGTCCATCTGCACACCAGGAAACACAATAGACGAACCGATCTGAGGTGCCAGGGAAAAATCATCCCATCGCAGACGAAGCTGTCTCAGAAGGAGAGCTAACGGGCCTCGCTTATGGCCCTTGCTGGTAAAGTTGGTGACCGCGTGTAAACCAACATCGTAGTCGCGACCACCCAACCTATAAAAAGAGTTGAGACCACCAATCGTCGTGTGCCGTTCCAGGATACACACGCGCTGGTCGAAATAGGCTGCCCTGATACCTGCAGCCAATCCGGACATACCTGCCCCGATGATTATCGTGTCATACACTAGTTTTTCTGCATATCTTTCATGACAGGTTCGAGATAGGCCACCGTGCTGGCCATGCTGGCCAGGTTCTCGTAATCCTCCTCGGGGATCTGCACGCGGTAACGCTTGCGCAACTCCATCACGATATCAAGAAAGTCCATGCTGTCCAGTTCGAGTTGATCCCGAAAATTCGTTTCGTCGACCAAGCCACCCAGATCCTCGTCAGGGGCAATATCTCCCAGGATATCCAGTATCTCTTCACGTATCTCAACAGGTGTCATTCCAGCACATCTCCTGATCTTGGTCCAAACAAATCCATTTCTGGGTACTGAAAACGTCTTTCCAGCCTGCCGTGCCTAGACACGCCTTACGATTACCACAGAGTTAATTCCTAGCATACCAAAAGAATTGTTCAAGATGTATTCGACTGGGCCAACTTCACGGGGTTCATTCAGCACCAATCCGGGTAATTCACACTCGGGATCCAACGCATCAACGTTAATCGTTGCATGACAGGCACCATCCTGAAAGGAACCAAGGTTTCCGACCAGTTCCAGGACACCGGCAGCTCCCATGCAATGCCCGATAAAACTCTTGGTATTATTGAAGCAGGTCTTGTCGGAACCGCTAAAAACAGACCTCAAGGCCGCACATTCCTGGATATCTCCGCTACTGGTCCCAGTCGCATGCGTACTAACCACATCGATCTGGCCAGGCTTCAATCCAGCGCGCTTCAACGCCAGTTGCACGCACTGGGCTTGCCGCTCGGGATTGGGCAACACGAAATCCGTGGCATCCGTGTTCATGGCGTAGCCCGCCAGTTCCCCGTAAATCCTTGCCCCGCGACGCTTGGCATCATCAAATCGCTCCAGGATACAAACACCGCCACCCTCGGAAACAACGATACCATTTCGCTCCAGGTCAAAAGGCCGGCTGGCCTGGGTCGGATCCTCATGCGATGCCAGGGCTCCCTGGCTCTTGAAACTGGCGAAAATCCCGAAGGTGTGAACGCTCTCTGAAACACCACCGGAAATCGCCATATCACATTCACCCAGTCGAAGCATCTGGGCTCCCTGGATCAAGCCGGCATTACCAGCAGCACAGGCCGCACCAATGGTGTAATGTGGCCCGACAATGTTCATGTTCAACGCCACTTCACCCGCTGGATTGTTCGCGACCGTACGGGGGTTATGGTGATGCGACCAGAAACTCGTGTCGTAGTCATATCCCTTTAGCTCGAAAATCTCGTTCTCGGTTTCCACGTTGCCATGCTCGGTAACGCCCAGGTAAATCCCCACCCGGGACTTATCGACGTTTTCCCAATCCACACCGGCATCTGCAACTGCTTCCTGGCTCGCATAAACGCCGATACTTCCCGCACGTGTACCACGACGAATATCTTTTCGTGGCTGATAGCGACCCGCATCAAAATCACAAATGCCAGCCAGTGTTTCCCCGACATAACGGATATCGTAATCCTGGATCCCGCTGGTACCATTCAGCAGTGCCGCACGATAATCCTCCAGCCTGTTGGCATTAGGCGAGGTCAAACCGATTCCTGTAATCACGATCCGTTGATTATCAGGCAACGCAGATGGAGCAGTATCAGCAGTCATCCCGGCGGTTCCTTGGGAGGGTCATCAGAATCCTTGAAATTACCTTGCATCAGGGGGATTGGCAAGGATGGGACACACGATAAACCTC
>JAZADA010000403.1:0-8325 GCA_036124135.1 Planctomycetota bacterium
CGAAGATGCTGTTGGGCTTTGCGGAGATCGGCTTTGGTGAGGGGCATAGAGGGTTGTGTGAGGGCAACAAAAAACCGCCCCCAGCTTTAAGAGCCAGGGACGGTTCTGTTGTTTTCTAGGATAAGAAAAGTAACTAGTCCTAGACCAGTCGTACGTTCTTGGCGCAGGGCCCTTTTTGGCCTTCGCCGAGTTCGTATTCGAGCGTTTGCCCTTCGTTTAGTTCTTCAATGGAGACTTCTTGAAGTTCCGAATGGTGGAAAAACAAGTCGCTTCCAGAGTCACTTTCTACAAATCCAAAACCGCGATCCGCGATCAATTTCTTGATCTTACCTTGAACCATAGCCGCACCCCATAAAAATAAAATAGTTAGTACTGTGGCATCAGTGATGCCGAAAATCGTACTCTTGAAAAGGATAGAACAGATAAAGCCGGTTTGCGAAGTCCCACGCTTTGGCGGTGAGGGTTTTCGCCGGCGAAGAGATAAGAGCATTCGTTGTGACAAACGCTCAAAGCTACAACATGTCTCTGTTTGTCAAGATTCTTCATGACTGTATTATCCTAACCGCTGAAGAAGGCCTTGGGAAGCATTACAAGGCCTTCTTCAGCATGAATCTGAGGCAGGCGTGGACTCTTCCAGGTAATGTTTAACCCGTTGTACCGGGACCGTTTAAGGATCCTTGTGCTGACGTTTTTTCAGACGTCCGTGATAGATTCGTATAACGATTCGTGGTTGCTTTCGCGTTAGTTGTGACCAGCGCGATGGGGCCCTTTGTTTCCCTCAAAGAGTTCGCGTTCGATAAGTTGGGATTAAGCCGGTCAGGTAAACAGGACAAGCTGGGCAGCAACTGCTGCCGCTGGCTTCGGGCATGCGCTATCCCAGGCATGTTTTAAATGGTCATTCTCGCTGGTGACCCGTGCTATCGTTGAAGGGCGCACAGTTTGCCTACTCGGTGTATGCGCTCGCATGTGGGACTGGAGTGAAGAAAGGACCATCGGAGTTTCGATCCGTAAGATAGCAGAGGTCTCCGTGTCCCTGCCCCCCCACGGCTGGATGGATCTATCTTAGGTGGTTTCGAGATAAGGATGAATCGAATGGGATTGCTGGACGTTGTCAATCGTTTGCGTGGTGAAGACGGTGTGCGAAAACTGGCTGAAACAACAGCCGTACATTGTATTGACGAGGTTTGGGATCGCGTCGTGGGGCGAATTATCAACATGCGCGTCCTGGAAGCTCGTGGGTATATCCGGGCTCGTGGCATTCGCGTGATTCGAGCCTCGGTGGACCGCCAGATCAGTTCACAGCCGGCTCTCATTCGCATGCAGCGTTCACGCTTGATCAACCAGGCGGTGGACATCGTCATTGGGATGGTCATGCCACGTTTGGCCGCTGCCCAGCAAACGGCGCCTCCGCTGGCTCGCGCTGCCTGATCCTTCCGTGGCTTTTCGCCGTGGAAACATGGCTGATCTCTTGCCTGGGCATCTCGGGACCCGATTGATGTAAGCTCGTTTCAGCGTTAGAATCGAGCATCTTGAGCGATGTTGTTTTCGTGGTTTCTCACCAACTGGTTTGAGGAATCCTCGCTAACGGTAGTGATAAAACAGCGTCTGCCGGCTTGTCGAGAGTCTCCCCGGGGAGGCTCCTCGGAGGCAAGCGTTCCCGATGGATGTGATAGGAAGAGCATGACAAAGCCAAGTAACCTGGTGGTAGCTCAAAGTGGCGGCCCCAGTCCCGTGATTAACAATACGTTGCGTGGAATTATTGACGCTGCGCGAGACTTGCCCGAGATCGGTACCGTCTATGCCGCCCGTCATGGGATCGAGGGTGTTCTGAAAGAACAGTTGCTCGACCTGTCGGCGCAGGATGATGAAGAGATTTCGCTTTTGCAGTACACGCCGGCTGCCGGCTCGATCGGTACCTGCCGTTATAAATTAAAGGCCGAGCAGGAAGAAGATTTTGCGCGCTGTATCGAGGTCCTGCGTGCCCATGACGTGGGGTACTTTATCTATATCGGTGGCAATGACTCCATGGATACGGCCGATAAGATTGCCCAGCGGGCTCGTGATCAGGGCCTGGACCTGGTGGCTATCGGCGGCCCCAAGACAATCGATAATGATGTTGGCGACAGCGAGTTCAAGTTGATTGACCACACACCCGGCTACGGTTCCACTGCGAAGTACTGGATGCATGCCGTGCAGAATGCCAACCAGGAAAACCTTGGATCCTGCCCCGCGGATCCAGTACTCGTGCTGCAGGCCATGGGCCGGAAAATTGGTTTCATTCCTGCAGCAGCGCGGCTGGCAGATCCGGACCGGCAAATGCCGTTGCAGATTTACCTGGCAGAGAGCCCCTGCACGCTCGAGCAAATGGCAGACCAGGTGAATGACCAACTCAAGCAGGATGGTCGGTGCATCGTGGTGGTGAGTGAAGGTTTTGACGTTGGTAGCCTGGGAGAGCGAGCCGATTCGTTTGGGCATACCCAGTTTAGCGCCAGCGAGATTACTGCTGCACAGGTCGTCGTCAATTACCTGAACCAGCAGGGATTGGCCACCCGTGGTTCAGCCCGCGTCAATGTTCCCGGTACCGACCAAAGACACTCCATGGCCTATGCGTCGACAGTCGACCTGGAAGAATCTTACCAGGCAGGTCGCAAGGCTGCTGAACTGGCTGCAGGCCAGGAGAGTGGCTACATGGCTACCATCCTGAGAAACGAGGGCCCTGACTATAGCGTCCGTTATGACAAGGTGCCCCTGATGCAAGTTGCTAACAGCGAAAGAACGTTTCCGACAGACTGGATTACCGCGGACGGTAGGGATGTCACGGACGAATTTGTCCGTTATGCCCAGCCGCTGGTCGGAGACCAGATGCTGCAATTACCGCTCGTCCAGGGTCGACAACGATTGACAGAATTTAAACCTATTTATGCCAGTCCCCGCCTGCCAGAGTACGTGCTCCAGGCACTTCGATGATCACACGGTAACGAAGATCATTGCAAACAGGGGATGATCAGACGGAAAGAACGATATGTACGAGATTACACCCAGTCACGATTTTTTCGTGGGCATCGATTCCGATGGCTGTGCCTTTGACACGATGGAATTGAAACACAAGGAATGTTTTATTCCCCACACGATCAACTTCTACGACCTGCAGGCTGTTAGTAAGTATGCTCGCGAGGCAGCCGAGTTCGTAAACCTTTACTCCAAGAGTCGTGGGATCAATCGATTCCCGGCCCTGGTGGAAAGCCTCCAATGGTTGCAAAAACGTCCGGAGGTGATTGCCCGCGGTGTCACGATCGAGGTGCCGGCGGCCCTGGAAGCCTGGATCAAGGAAGAGACCAAGCTGGGGAACCCCACCCTGACTACCAAGGTGGAGGCAACCGGAGACCCGGATCTGAAACGTGCCCTGGAGTGGTCATTGACCGTGAACGAGACCGTTGCCGGTACCGTGCGTGGCGTGCCTCCTTTTCCTGGTGTACGTGAAAGCCTGCAACGCCTGCAGGGCAAGGCAGACATGGTGGTCTGCAGTGCGACCCCGAACGAAGCCCTGAAAGCCGAGTGGGCAGAGCACGAGATCGACCAGTACGTGGAAGCGATCTGTGGCCAGGAATCGGGCAGTAAGAAAGAAACACTGTCCAACGTTTCTCGGTATGCCGCAGATCATTCCCTGATGATCGGGGATGCCCCCGGCGATTTCCGTGCAGCCCAGGCGAACCAGTGTCTCTTCTTTCCCATTAACCCGGGTAACGAGGAAGCCAGCTGGCAACACTTCCTGGACGAGGGAATCGATCGATTCCTGGAAGGAAAGTTCGCGGGAGAGTACCAGGAACAACTCCTGGCAGAGTTTGATAAGTATTTACCGCAGCAGCCACCCTGGCCCGTGAATGCCTAGTGAACCACGAGTCTTCCTGGAAAAACCATCTACACCACACCCTCTGAAAATAGATAGAGAGATTTTTTTATGTCTGAACTAGCGGATTTCGGTTTGATCGGATTGGCCGTCATGGGTGAGAACCTGGCCCTGAACGTGGAAAGTCGCGGGTTTCGTATCGCGGTTAACAATCGAACGGTCGAGAAAGTTGACCAGTTGATCGCAGGACGCGCTGCCGGCAAGAATTTTATTGGCTGCCAGAACCTGGAAGAACTGGTCCAGAGCGTGGCCACGCCTCGCAAGATCATGATGCTGGTCAAGGCCGGGCCGGCCGTCGACAAGCTGATCGACCAACTCATTCCACTCATGTCGCCAGGTGACGTGATCATTGACGGCGGCAATACGCACTTCGCAGATACAGAACGACGCACCAGGCACGTCGAGGAACAGGGATTGCTCTACGTGGGAACCGGTGTCTCCGGCGGAGAAGAAGGTGCCCTCAAGGGGCCCAGCATGATGCCGGGTGGCAGTCCGGATGCCTGGCCACTCGTGAAACCGATTTTCCAGGCCATTGCTGCCAAGGTTGGGCCCGAGGGTGATATTTCGTGCTGCGAATGGGTCGGGCCACGCGGTGCCGGACATTACGTGAAGATGGTCCACAACGGGATCGAGTACGGTGACATGCAGTTGATCTGTGAGGCATATCATATGCTGCGTGATGGTATTGGCCTGTCCAATGACGAACTGTACGAGACCTTCAGTGAATGGAATGCAGGGGAACTGCAAAGTTACCTGATTGAAATCAGTCGCGATATTTTTAGCGTGGCAGACCAGGATGGAGATGGCTTCCTGGTGGACAAGATCCTGGATCGAGCTGGTGCCAAGGGAACCGGGAAATGGATGAGCCAATTGGCACTGGACCTGGGCGTCCCCAGTACCCTGGTGACCACGGCTGTTTATGCTCGCAGCCTTTCCGCAGTGAAGGAAGCACGTGTGCGAGCCAGCAAGGAACTGTCCGGGCCCGCTGTTGAGCCACCCACCTTGAATGCCGAGGAACGTACCCAATGGGTGGAGGCAATTCGCCAGGCGCTGTACGCCTCGAAGATTTGCAGTTATGCCCAGGGATTTGTGCAGTAGCAGGCAGCGGCCAAGGAACACGACTGGCCACTGAACTACGGCGATTGTGCCCTGCTCTGGCGTGGCGGATGTATTATCCGGGCCCAGTTCCTGGACCATATCAAGGAAGCCTTTGAAGAACAGCCCGACCTGGAGAACCTGCTCTTGCATCCGTTCTTCAAGCAGGTCGTCCAGGACGCCCAGGTATCCTGGAGAAAGGTCGTTGTGTTGGCTACCGAGCTGGGTATCCCGGTGCCGGCGTTCAGTACGGCCCTGGCTTATTACGATGCCTATCGCAGCGAGAGGCTTCCCGCCAACCTGCTACAGGCCCAAAGAGATTACTTCGGAGCCCACACCTTTGAACGGGTGGATCGCGAAGGAACGTTTCACGCAGACTGGCTTGGATTGCGACGCGATCCGGATGATGCATAACTGCTCGATTTCACGATAGAACTCCTCGAACAAGGTGATCGCAAATGGCAACGGAATTTGTACAAAAACTCTTCGGCCTGGATGGACAGATCGCGGTAGTGATCGGCGGCACAGGAGTCCTGGGCGGCGCCATCTGTGATGGACTGGCCCAGGCGGGTGCGCTGGTTGTCGTGGCCGGACGCAGCGAGGAACGTGGTCAAGAACGCGTTGACGCCATTAATGAGGCGGGTGGCCAGGCGGAATATGTTGCTGTGGATGTCACTAGCCGCGAGTCGATGACCCAGTTGCGGGACGAGGTGCTCCAACGTCATGGCCAGGTGAACATGCTGGTCAATTGTGCCGGCGTTAACTCGGCAGTACCGTACGAGGAGATTACCGACGAGGACTGGGACAAGATTTTCCAGGGCAACGTGGCAGCCACCCAGAAAGGTTGCCAGGTATTTGCATCACACATGGCAACCCAGGAACAGGGTGGATCGATCCTGAATATCGGTAGCGTGACGGCACACCTGCCCCTCTCCCGTGTCTTTGCTTACTCGGCTTCGAAGGCGGCGGTCGTGAATCTCACCAAGAATGTCGCCCGTGAGTATGCGACCCGTGGTGTCCGGGTTAACGTTCTCTGTCCGGGTTTCTTTCCCGCGGAACAGAATCGCAAGATCCTGGACAAGGAACGCGTTGACAACATCATGGCCGGGACACCGATGGAGCGGTTTGGAGAACCCCATGAGTTGGTGGGCGCCGTGATCCTGCTGTTGTCTCGTGAAGCAGGCAGCTTCATGACCGGTTGTGAACTCTACGTGGATGGTGGCTTCACCGGAATGCGGTTTTAAGATCGTGCCTACCGGCGGATGTCCGAGCGGCTGACAAGGCTCTCCAGGTACGCGCCGTATTCATTACCGATTTCCTTGGCCAACTGGCATAACTGCGCCTCGTCAATGAAACCCTTGTGGTAGGCGACTTCTTCCAGGCAGGCGATCTTGAGACCCTGTCGCTGTTCAATCGTCTGCACGAAGTCGGCGGCCTGGATCAGGGATTCGTGTGTTCCCGTGTCGAGCCAGGCAAACCCCCGGGTAAAACATTCCACTTGCAGTTGCCCGCGTTCCAGGTACTTCCGATTGAGATCCGTGATCTCCAGTTCGCCACGCGCGGAAGGCTGCAGGTTGGCTGCCAGTTCGACCACCTGGTTGTCATAAAAATAAAGGCCAGGGACAGCGAAATCAGACTTGGGTGACTCAGGCTTTTCTTCCAGCGAGAGAACCGTGCCGCCGGAGTCGAATTCAACGACACCGAACTGGCTGGGATCCTTGACGGGGTAACCGAAAATCGTGGCTCCCTCAGCTCGGCTGGTGGCACGCGACAACATGGTCTGGAATCCCTGTCCATAAAAGACATTGTCCCCAAGTACCAGTGCCACGTGATCGGAGCCGATGAAATCAGCGCCAATGATGAAGGCCTGGGCCAGCCCTTCCGGAGCGGGTTGAACCGCGTACTGGATATCCAGCCCCAGCTGATGGCCATTGCCCAGGAGGCGTTCGAAGTTGGGCAGGTCCTGCGGCGTCGAGATCAGGAGTAACTCGCGGATGCCGGCCAGCATCAGGGTCGAGAGCGGGTAATAGATCATCGGCTTGTCGTAGATAGGCAGCAGTTGCTTACTGGTAACCTTGGTCAACGGATATAACCGTGAACCGGATCCCCCGGCCAGGATGATCCCCTTCTTGAAATGAGAGTCAACTGTCATGGTGCCTGTTACTCCTCGTTACCTTCGGTTCGCGCCAGCCCCAGTCGTTGGCCCCGGTAACCCCCGGACCTGATACCCTCGATCCAGTCCGCATGATCCAGGTACCATTGGACCGTGTTCTGCAGCCCGGATTCCAGGTCGTGTTGTGGTTGGAAGCCCAGTTCGGATTCGATCTTGCTGCTGTCAATCGCGTAACGTCGATCATGGCCGGGTCGATCCGGCACGAAGGTGATCAAATCGGTGAGAGACTGGTCCACGACCTCGGTCGCCAGTTGCTCGACCGTGCGACAGATCTGCTCAACCATTTCCAGGTTCGTTTTCTCGCAGTTGCCGCCGATGTTATAGACTTCGCCAATACGCCCGCTGGTTAAAACCAGTTCCAGGGCGTGACAGTGATCTTCTACATGTAACCAATCCCGCACATTTTGACCGTCTCCGTAGATCGGCAAAGGTTTTCCGTCTAAGGCATTGAGTATCATCAGGGGGATGAGCTTCTCTGGGAACTGGTAGGGACCATAGTTGTTCGAGCAATTGGTGATCAGGGTGGGTAACCCAAACGTGTGATAGTAGGCGCGGACGAAATGATCGGAAGCTGCCTTGGAAGCCGAGTAAGGTGAATTAGGTTGGTACGGGCTGGATTCCTGGAATTTGCCCTCGTCCCCCAGTGATCCATAAACCTCATCCGTGGAGACGTGCAGGAATCGGAATGCGTCCTGTTGTTCGGTGGGCAGCTGTTGCCAGTGATGCAAGGAAGCGTCCAGTAACTCAAACGTTCCACAGACGTTGGTTTGCAGGAAGGCGGCTGGCCCTTCGATGGAACGGTCCACGTGGGACTCCGCTGCCAGGTTAGCCACCAGGCTTGGGGAAAACTCGGCCAGGACCTTCTCGATGGCGTCGCGGTCCGTGATGTCAGCCTGGATGAAATGATAGTTTTCGGCGGACTCCACGCTGCGCAGAGAATTTAGGTTTCCGGCATAGGTCAGCTTGTCAAAATTGATGACCTGGTTTTCAGGGTTAGCTACCAGTTGCCGAATCAGGCAACTGCCAATAAAACCTGCACCGCCGGTAACGAGGATCGTGGGCATAAGGTTGCAAACGGGAAAAGGCGCCGACTGAACGGCGCTGGAAGACTGTTAATTACTGCGTGCTGACCGCATGTTTCAGTGTAACT
>JAZADA010000404.1:0-2983 GCA_036124135.1 Planctomycetota bacterium
GACTCTTCCGGCAAATAACCAATCCGGGAATTCTTTGCCACATCCGTCGCATCCACACCAAACGTATAGGCGTGTCCACTGGTGGGAAACAACAGGCCCAGCAACAGCTTGATCGTGGTCGATTTCCCCGAACCGTTGGGGCCCAGTAAGCCAAAGATCTCCCCGCGGCGCACTTCCATGTCGAGTGCCTTGAGTGCCCGCACCTTAGGACGTCCCCAGAAATCCCGATAGACCTTGCTCAGGTTACGAGTTTCGATCACAACTTCCGGTTGTTTCACTTCGTTGCCAACCGGCTCAGTCGCTGTATCAGAGGTCGCTGTATCAGAGGTAGTGATCACGATGGACTCCTAAAAACCTATTTACTCCGACGCTGAAAACCAGGCATCGGCAGCATTTCAAATGGTTATCGAAACACGTAAAAAATGTGCTTTTCTACGGTTCACTGCGCATCTTGGTTCAATGCTCTAGGGCACAGAATAGTACCCCTGGGAATACTGTATTTCTTTTACCAACAGTATCTCATTCACTATAAATAAGCTGTTGAATCGTCGCAAGGATTACGGCCAACGAGACCGTTTTTCTCCGGGGACGAGTTTAATTGTCGACTCTACCCAAGACAATTCTTCAGCTTACCGTTACACTGCCAGCAACTGAAAGAAGGAATCCGGCAGTCCTATGAAACATATTGTTAAAGCATGGAATAACGCTCTCACGTTCCTTTACGATCGTATCGATTATGAGCGCAACGACAGGCCCCAGCGGGTCCAAAGTTTCAAGCTGAACCGAATGCATGAATTGATGCGCCGGTTAGGAAATCCACAACAACATCTGCGGATTATTCACGTTGCAGGGACCAAGGGAAAGGGTTCCACCGCGCATATGACTGCCTCCGTCCTCAAGGCAGCTGGCCTGCGGTGCGGGTTGTACACCTCCCCCCACCTGGAAACACTCGAAGAACGATTCGTTGTCGACGGCGCCACCTGCCAGCCAGCAGAATTAGTTGAACTGGTGGACCTGGTACGTCCCGTGGTTGAAGAGATGGACCAGTTGGCCGGGACAACCGGACAGCACGTCGGACGCCTCACTTTCTTCGAGATCACGACGGCCATCGCATTCCTGTATTTCCATCAGCAGAAAGTCGACCTGGCAATTATAGAAGTCGGCCTCGGTGGCCGACTTGATTCGACTAACGTTTGCCAACCATGCGTCAGTGTAATTACCAGTATCAGCTACGACCACGTGCATCTACTGGGAAATACGCTCCACCTTATTGCCACCGAAAAAGCCGGTATTATCAAGCCGGGAGTACCGGTAGTCAGTGGTGTGCAGCAAGAAGAACCAAGGGCCACGATCCAGGAGATTGCTCAGCAGCGGGGGTCACCTCTCTGGAGTATCCAGGATCACTTTTCCGCCAGGGAACCTGACGCCAACCAGGAATCCTTCGATTGCCTGGTACAAGTCGGTTCACGAAAGAAAACCTGGCAGCAACTGCAACTGGGTCTGCATGGTAAACACCAGCGTAACAATGCTGCCGTCACGTTGGCCGTCGTGGCCTGCCTGCAACAACAGGGATGGAACATTCCAGACGAGGCGGTTCATCGGGGGCTGGCCGATGTACACTGTCCAGCTCGCATTGAAATCCTGGCCAAGAACCCCGTGGTATTAATTGATACCGCGCACAACCCCGCCTCGGTCGACTCGCTGGTTCAGTACCTGGAAACTCGACCCAAAGCAGCTCGTAATATCCTGGTATTTGCCACCAGCTGCGATAAAGACGTGCGTGGCATGCTTCAGTTACTACTGCCTGTCTTTGACAGTGTCATACTGACCCGCTACGTGACCAATCCGCGGGCACTGGCCGTCGAGGACCTGGAACAGGAATGCCAAACCGTCCTGGCGAATTCGGAAAACCGTGAACTGGAACAACCCATTCCCTTTATCGAATCCTGTGAAGATCCTGCAGCAGCCTGGGAACGTGTCTCGATGCTGAGCAGCCCACAGGATCTGATCTGCATCACGGGATCTTTTTACCTGGCCGGGGAAATGAGAAAACTGATCGCTGGAACACCCGCTTCAGGGATCGTTTCCTGAACGCCTGCTTCGATCTCGGCTTTCCGACACGGCGGCTGCTGTGGCAACGTCCGTGTACTCCATCGAGATCGTGATTGCGGTATACTGGGAGTGTCCGTTCCGCGTTACCTCACGGGTTTTCTTTTTGGAACCATGCCATGCAACGCCCCGTCACTTATCCAAGAACAGGTTCCATGATAAGGACCTTGATGCCTCTGTTGCTGGTCGCATTGCTGACGCTGGCAACAGAAAACTTATCCCCTGCAGCGGATCCAGAAGCGGTTACTGCAGGGCCCGTCATCGAGTTCAATCGTGACATCCGTCCTATTCTTTCCAACAAGTGCATTGCCTGTCATGGACCGGATCAAAAGCAGCGAAAGGCTAAATTGCGGTTGGATACTGAGGCTTCGGCCAAAGAATCCGTCATCGTTCCTGGAGATGTAAACGGCAGCGAACTGGTGGCCAGGATCACGTCCACTGACAAGGAACTGCAGATGCCCCCGCCGGGATCAGGCAAAACCCTGAACGAGGCAGAAATTTCACTGATCAAACGCTGGATCCAGGGTGGCGCCCAGTACGAACCGCACTGGGCATACGTCGCTCCCAGGAAACACCCTGCTCCCCAGGTCACGAACACGAACTGGTCAACCCATTGGATCGATCGTTTTGTCCTTGCTCGCATCGAAGCAGCGGGTGAGCAACCCGCGGAAGATGCTGACCGGATCACCTTGCTGCGACGTGTCTATTTCGACCTGGTTGGTTTACCACCAACACCTGCCGAGGTCGAGGCATTTCTCGGTGACAAGAGCACGAAGGCATTGGCCACGGTCGTGGACCGGTTGCTATCATCCGAACGTTTCGGTGAACGCATGGCCATGTACTGGCTGGATCTCATTCGCTTTGCCGACACGGT
>JAZADA010000405.1:0-7215 GCA_036124135.1 Planctomycetota bacterium
TCGAAATATCCCACGGTCGCCCAAACGGCATAGACGTTCGATCGTATCGTTGCCAGGTTACTCAAGCGTTGTAGTGGTTGATGGCGGAAATGAGAATTCCATTGTGCCGTGTTACCGGCACTGGTCAGGCTGCTGGAAAACAGGGGGCGCCCGGAAGCATCACCCGTGATCGCCGTGCTGCGCATGATAGTCGATTCGATGGGATCCCGGGTCAAGCCGCTGATGTTACGCCCGGATACCGCCCGGAACGGATTACTGAACAGGGATGGTTTCGTCTGGTCGTTGATGTACATGGTGGCATTGTTGTTGGGACCATAGCCTCGTCGACTGGCAACGAACTGGGCCCACGGAACCGAGTTGGCTGCGAATCGCCGTGCGACCGGATTGTTGGTGTTGTCCAGGACCTGGAGTTGTCCGTTCAGGTCCTGGTTCCAGAGGCCGTTCCAGACGCGTGCATCAAAGATGGTATTCAGGTTGATCTTGCCGGGATTTCGAAAACTCGAAATTCGATTGAATGGCGGATGCAGCATGTTGCTACTCTTGTCTGCCTTGAGACCGACAAAATCAACCGGGTTGAGAATGGTTTCGGTACCCGTGTACGGCGACGGTGTCTGGATGAATTCGAACACGCGGTACAGACCTGTGGCAGAATCAAAAAAGTTGAGCAGGTGTCCGAAATCACCCCGATTCCCTGCCTGGTAAACCTGTGGGAAACCACCCTGTAAATCAAGGTTTGCCAGTAACTGGTATTGGCTGCTAAAAGGAACAGACATCAGCTCATGGGAATTGACGAAGGGACGGTTGTTCCAGGTTAGCCAGGGGAATGCTGGACGACCAGCACCGGTATCGGGTGCGCCCAGGTAAAACGTGGCGGGTTTCCCAAGCGGTGGTGCTGGCGCTGTGCGTGCTGTGAAAGCCGGTTGGTAAGGGACGTTGAGATGTCCCAATGTATTGGGTAACTGGTAAGCGAAGTAATGGGTATCCGTGTCATCGGTCACGTTGCCTCGGTTGGCCACGTTCCAGGCAAAGGCGTCACGGTTCCAGAGATTGCGAGGATGCTTGTTGAAGTTACTGTCCGGTGCACGTCCCCGTTCGTGGGAGAAAAACTTGTAACTGGGTGCCGCACCAGCAGACGGGTCGCTGGCCCTGGTGACACCATTGAACGTCGACAGGTCGACAGACATGCTGTCAATGGTGCGATAAGGATTGGTGGTGGCATTCCAGGGCAATAGTGGATTGGCCAGGCGTTGCAGGTAGATGGCACGGTAGTTGATCAGGGTTCGATTGCCATGTAATTCCTGGTTTTCATCCACGGGTAAATCGCGGATCGGGTCGTAGGCAGGTTCACCGGCCGCGGTACCTTCCGGTACAGGGTAAGGTGGTGAAGTCGGTGGTTCTGAAATGCTCAGGGTATCGATCGGAATGCCGACGACCGGCTGGATGTCAGCAGTCGCCTTGTCGATACCTCCAGCCCTGATATTGTTTCTAACCGCAAAGGTGGGGGTCATCTGGATGTGACGTGTCGTGCCATAGAGCAGTGTGGATGCGTCATCCTCGGTAGCATCGATGCGGCGTCCAATAGGCGTGATATAGGTATTTGGGGCGGCCAGTTGTCCGAGCGATCCCACCACGGCATAACTGCCTGCCGGTACGGTCGTGTTGACGGCCATGCCCTTGCGCGGCTGGTAGGAGTGTCCATCTGGATCCGTGGGTAGGTTGGGCCCGCCAGGCGCCGTGAAATAGATGCTGCGTTCGACGTCGTTACTGGCATCAGCCAGTTTCCAGTTGTCCGGATCGGTTCCCTTGAGGTTTCCCTTCACGATCAACATGCGCCAGGTGGGTGAGCCGCCAGGAGCACCACCCAGGACCACGCCGTTTCGGTTACCGTATAACTCGCGGGGTGGAGTTGGGTTGCTGGCTGTCCAGGGATTGTAGAGCTCGATGAACAACGAGCCACGTGGCCTCAGGCGTTGGTCGAATTCATTATCATCGTGCTTGTTGGGATCATCCGTATTGTATTTCCCGCCACCCGCGCTGAGATCCTGGGTACGTCGATCATGGAAGGCGACCGTTTCGGTAATCAGTAATTCCGGACGTTCTGCTCCCCAGACGATCGGGCTGCTGGCGTCGATATTCCAGCCGTCCAGTGGATTAGGATCGTACTGGAATGCCGTCATGATTGAATCCGGGTCGCGGAAATCGACCACGTTGATCGCCCATTGGGCCAATCGTTGAGCGGTTTCTGCTGCGGTGCCACGACCGTCTCCGTTGGTATCCCAGAGCGTGGCGGGATTCTTGATCGCCATCATCAGTGAATAAATCTGTCGTGCGTAGGTCTGCCGGGCTTCGTAACCTGCATTGTTGTCCTTGTTCGTCCCGGTAATTCCATCGTTGTCATGATCGAATTCAATCGGGGTACCAGCCCACTTGACTGGCAAGGAAGCCTCGCTCGGCTCATCAATCACGCCATTGTTGTTGTCGTCCTGGCCATTACCGAGGGCCTGGTTGATATTCCATCGCAGCCCCATTTGTAACTCGGGAGGCAACTGGATCCCCAGGGCCTGGATGCGGCTGCGTATCAAGGCCAGGTTCAGGTCCGTGCCATTGGCCACGGGCAGATCATAGCTATCCGTGGTCACCAGGTGCGTACTGTTTCGAATTCTCTGCAATCGTCCTGGTAACGCCTTTTGATCGGCATCATTAGATCGCAGCACACGTTCCAGGTCAGCCACCGAGTAAGGGGTGTCACCAACGGTGGGAATGTTCGACCAGCCGCGCTGGTGAGGTTGGGAAAGGTTCATTTCATAGGGCGTGTTCATGACCAATTGGCGAGCGTTGGCAGGAACGATTTTTCCACCCACGTTGCGAGCTGGTGTTTCGAAGACCGGTTGCCCGTAATGATCGATTCCAAAAGCGATTTCGCCACGCAGGTCCTGGGGTGTGAACAGGTACTGGTAGAGTTTCACTTGGGCCAGCGGATCCCAGCCAGGTTTGCCCGGAACACCGTCTCTCCCGTAACGATTCTTGATCAGGAAATCATAGTCAGCAAGGTTGGCACAGATGCCCCGGAAACTTATTTCTCCCGGGCCAAAACCCTGGGCGGGCCGCAGCGTCCGGGACTGCATGCCACCGGCCAGGATCGCTTCTCCGGGAGGGGCCTGTTGACCGGCCAGGATGTGGGAAGCATTGCCATGTGCATTCAGGTTTAACTTGCCGTCCATGTCAACGCACATGAGGGCAAACAGCGGCTTGTACTTGCGTCCGCTGGCATCCGTTTGGACTGGCATCCCCAGGTCCATCCAGATACTGTCAGGGGTTCCGTCGTTATCGTTGTCGACATCCCAGGTGGCAGGATTAAGGGGATCGAATGCGGGATTGCTGCCGGTGAAATTCGGGTGGTCACCTGCCTGGTCCGTACCATAAACTCGGTTTGCAGGTCGCATGATGACCTGGCGTTGCAGGGCCTGGTTCCACGCTCCCTGGTTCATCCAGTAACGAACGAGTGCCGGTCGATGAAAGGAGGGGACGACCTTGCCTTCCAGCGGGATGACTGCGGCCAGGGCCATGTTCTGGTAATCGACCGCATCATAGCTTTCGTGAGCGCCACCATTGAGATACGCTCCGGTACGATTAAAGTCTCCGTAAAGATTAGGTTTGAGTGCTTCGTCCGTAAGCGCTTGTTGCCCCGCCTGGTGACCGAATCCCGCGCCACTGAACGGATGGCCGTTGACCACGAATTCCGCGCCGGGCCTGGGTAATTGACCGGCCTGTGGCAACATTACGTCAAAGGCCAGGTCACCCGCATTCGCCTGGTATGCAATGACGCGGGTACTGGTTCCCTTGAGCGGACCACTGGTAAACGTCAGGACGCACCCGGAGTAATAATTGAGGGATGCATTCCACTGACCGTTCCAGGGAGTGATACGTGACTGCTGGATCGGGGTGCCACGAAAACGAAGAAACTGCTTGTTCTGTAAAATCGTCGGATTGGCAGCAGCGCTGACACGCCCTCGCACACTGGTCCCGTAGATGTCTCGTAGCAGGCTATGGCCTCGCAGTGCTGATGTGGGACTGCGAGTGTCTCGCAAGACCTGGTAAAGCGCACTGTCCAGGTGTTGTTCTGGGTCAACGCCCAGTTGCTTCTGGCGGGAAACGATACGAGCACCACGCCGATACTGGCTGCTGACGATGGCGTAGGTGACGCCAATCAAGACGAACAGGACCAGCATGCTGACCACGACCAGCAAGACGGCACCACGTTGTTTGCGTCGATACATTGCCATGTCCTCAGGCTCCTTTCGTCCGCCAGGTCGCCTCTCTTGGTGCGCGGCCCGGGGATGCTTTATTTCCGCCTACTTGCCCAGGTGAAGCGGAACAGGTCTGTGTCTTGTGGTTTCGGTTAGTCCGTGTTGTTATGAGTTCGTCGATGTGTCAGCAACTTGTTGCCGTTACCAGAGGGAACTGTGGTCCAGTCGGATCTTCTTTTCAAATACGCCGATGACGCCCTCCATGATCGTGGCTTGCGTATTGGCATTGGGCAGTTCCCAATCGGCACCCTGGAGTGTCACGCGGCGAGTTGCTGCCCCCTTTTGCACCCCGGCCGGGGAGACGTTGAGGACGCGGTACCAGCGAAAATAGCGTCTTGAATTGTTGTTGCTGTCCAGTTGCCCCGAGAGCATGATCCAGCTGTTGGTTTGCAGTTTCAGAACGTTTTCTGCAAAGAGTTTCTTGTTGGTCACCTGGTTGTGGATGGGATGTTTTAGAATGACGTCGCCGCCAGTGAACCCCCCGCTCAATAGATCAATATTGCAGGTGCGCTCGGGAACATTGGCGATTTCTGAATCAACCTGTCCAGCCCGTTCCTGGGTAGCCAGGTTACGTGCCGAGAAGACCACGATCGAGAGGAGGTATTCATCGTCAAATTGTCGAGTCACCTGGTTGGCAGCGAGAATGTTCAGCGGTGCGACAGTCGCCATCCAGGAGAGTTCTCCCCGGGATTGCCGTTTGCGGCTGGGAAGACCGAAGTTCGGTCGCGACATCAGGGTCCGATCGTCGGGGAAATTTAGGACCAGGTCGTCGCGAGCCATGAATAACTGGTCTGCCGTTAATTGAGTTAGAGGTGTAAAGATCGGATTGCCGTTGGCTGCCGGTAAGGGATTCCTAGTGCGTAGGGAAATGCGAGGTATCTTCCACTTGGCATTGCCCGAGTAGGGGAAGGGTACGTTCCCGTGTCTCGTGACAAATCGGGGGTCGATGGCGTAGGCCTGCGGCTGGGGCAGGTACTGGGCTTTGCCATCCACCATCCCCGTGAACCAGCCCAGGTGCCCCGGCGTGGTATCCACGAAAACAGCACTACCGTCCTGCAGGCTCCATTGGTTTGGATCACGCATCCCACGGATATCGAATTCCTTGACCGCATTGCGTCCCAGGGAAGCCATGCGATCAGTTTGTAAGCCCACGCGCACCTCGTTGCCTGCCAGGGGAATCAAGGCGACAACGACCAGCAGACCAAAGAGCGCAATGCCCGACGCAAACATAACCTCGATCAAGGTAATGCCCTGGGGGTGCCGGTAGCGGTGGTAATTGTGGTGTTTCATGAGATTAGCGTCCTCCCACGCCGATACCCTCGATGGCATCCTGGCGTGCCTGTTGGATTCCCGTGGCCAGGTCGTCCGGGGGAGTGCCGACCAGGTCCGCGCGATTAGCCGAGTTGCGAATCTGGCCCGTCTTGGGATTGATCGTGAACCACGTGTTTGCGGCGTCCGGTAGATTTGCTCCATCACGATCACTCTGCGTGGGACGCTTGAACGGATTCGTGGCATTGATCTGGTTGACTCGGCCCACGAGCAGGTAAATTTTCGATGCCTGGGGAAGCGGTTGTCCGCCGATAAACACGCTGTCGACGCTACCATTGGCACTGAACATGATCGTGATGTTTCCGGAACCCAGCTTGCTGTCAGGGCTGAAATGATTCCCCTGGAATCCCATCCCGGAAACCGAGAGATCAATCGCCACCCCGTTGGGCAACTGCAGGGGCGATGCGCTGGATCGTGCCGGGGTTCGGTAGACCTGGAAGGGGACAGCTCGCTTGGCCGTTCCGTCCGAGTTCACGTATTGCCGTGGTGGTCCAGCCAGGTCGAGTCCCGCTGTCTGGATCATGGCAACCTGGTCTCCTGTGCGACGACAGGGGTAAAGGGGATCCTTGTAATCTAATCGGAGGGCAAACAACTCGTTGGGAGTAAGGATCGTATTGAAGAACGGGTTTCCCGCGAAGCTGACGCTCCAGTTGCCACCGTTTTGTGAGATACGAGCTCGTGAGCCGACCAGGTCACCTGCATAGGGTCGTGGGACCTCGGCAGTGAAAATCTCGGTGCACTGGTAGACATCCCGGGCGTTGGTTTTTCCTCGTACCAGGACAATTCCCACCGGTCGTCCCAGCTCGGCAGCACGGGCCTGGACCCCGGCCACGTAGGCATTGAGCAGTCTCGCCGCCTCGCGCAGCTTGCGATCCTTGAGTGCCGGGCGAATCACGGGGATCGCTACCGACAGCAGGATCGCCATCACGGCAATCACGGCAAGCAATTCGACCAGGGTTAAACCCCGTCGTAAGCGGCTTGAATGTTTAGGGATCAGGTAACGATACATCGGTTATTGGGCTTCCAGCATGTGGTTGGAAATGTTGTCAACGAAACTCTTGGGAACCGTGATGGAACCGAGTGGAATCATGGTCGTGTCGGTACCGTATTGGCCACCGTGATGATGGAAAGGGTCATTCGGATAGGCGGCATGTTGGGTCACGCAAAAATGGTTCTTGCCTGGATCACCACCGTTGCCGACCAGGCGCTTGGAGGCGTCGTCATTGATCTTGCCGTGGCTTGCAATGCCTCCTGTGCCATCGGCTCCCATCGAGTAAACCAGGGGAAAGATAGCAAACGGGTCATTGAGCGGTTTCTTGTCGTGCCATCGCGGGTCCACTTTCAGGGGATCAAAAGCGTCTCCGTTACCCTGTCCCGAGTCGCCGTCGGTCTCGAGGTTCTGGTCGCCAAGCTGGATAGTGGAGGCAGCTACTCCCAGGAATCCTGGAGCCCAGCGAATGAAATCGATCGGCTGTCCCCAGCCATCCAAGATTTCCGGGAAGCCGTCCGCGTCGACATCTCCGGTTTCATGTTCCCTGAAAAAATCGAGCCCGTTGGTATCCCCATCCTGGATCGTGGC
>JAZADA010000406.1:0-4411 GCA_036124135.1 Planctomycetota bacterium
CCGGGCGCCTGATCTGCGTCATGGGACCTGCGGCGCACGATGATCCACGCCAACGCCCTCTCCTCGGCGGTGTGGCACAGCGCAATTCGGATACCTTGATCATTACCAGCAACAGTCCTGCCTACGAACCACCGCTGCAAATAATCCACGACGTTTTGGATGGTTGTGCCGATCCGGCTCGGCCCCTCGTCTGCCCGGATCGCACACGAGCAATCCATGCGGCGTTAGACCGTGCCACGCCAAACGATACGGTCATCATCACAGGCAAGGGACATGTTACCTGCCAGCAGATCGAACACCGCATGTTACCCTTCGACGATCACCTGGTTGCCAGCGATTGGCTTTACGCCGAAGGCGCTCAGCGAAATTACCCCAGCCAGGATACCGCGTCCGAAGAATCCCTGTTCCACCTCAATTGACCACCCCCTGCATGCCCACACTCTCCGTTCGCGATCTTGCGACCATCACGGCGGGTCGGATCCACCTGGCTGACCTGCCGCCGCTGCTAGGCGTTCGCGAACTCGTCACGAGCATTCACTTTTCCTTAAACAGTCTGCCCCCTGGCAGCCTTTTCTGGAATCTCCAGGTGGCCGGATCAACCGACACCATGCAGGCCGAGTTTTCCTTCATGCAGGGCGCCTCTGGCCTCTTGCTGGACGGCCGATACGTGGAGCCCTGGGCTGGTCGCTATACGCTCCGCGTTTCGAACACCCACCTGGCATTGCGGCACCTCGCTGCATACCTCCGCGACCACCGGCGGTCCCGCGTTATCGCCGTGACCCCGCGGCCATCCGATGACCCCATCTGCCACTACCTGCTGTCCATGCTCGGACCATCCGCACAGCGAATCTGCGCAGACCCAGCCAAGATTTGCCTTCCCAGCAGCCAAGACGACATTCTTATTGAGTTAAGGGAACCGATCGCCGCCCATGGCAGCGCCAGCCTGCTCCTGGCTGGCCCCCAGTTTCTGCTCACCGGTCACGCCGATCCATTCCTGGTTGAACATGACGATCGTCACGTGATCCATCAACTACTCGAATCCTTGCTACCGAACGGAATTATCGTTTTTTCGGAATTACTCAACCTGGACGGCCTGCCAGGATCCGGCATCCCCGCTTCACTGCCCACCCCATGGGAACAGGCCATCGACCGAACTGACATTACTCTCTTTCGTATTGGTCCCAGCCGCCTTGCCGACATACGCATTACGGCCACGCGTGGCAGCCGGGGTGAGAGATACCTGGAGGTCGACAACCTTTTCCTGGCCTATACGCCCGCGACGTTCCGCGAGGCTGTTGCACGGTTAACGGCTTACGGCGTCGGCCATTTGCTTGGTCACCAGAAGGCCGCGCTGGCTCACCACCTGGGCCTGCAGATCAACCCGCCATTTCACCGGCTCGCCGGCTAGTCTATTCATCCAGCCCCACGCTGCCGCGTTGACAGCGCGCCCTGTCGGCCGTACGCTTACCAACATATTCCCAGCACTCTCCCCTTCACGGACAACAGCGGATGCACACGGCGCCGGTTGCTATTATCACTGGATCCTCACGCGGCATCGGACGGGCCATCGCCGAAGACCTGGCCGGCCATGGATACGCCGTGGTCATCAATTATCTGTCCAACCGCGAGGCCGCGGAAACTGTCGTGGCTGGAATCCAGGAATCGGGAGGCACCGCCCTCCCCTGCCGCGCCGACATTGGAAACGCCACGGACAGGGAAAAACTGGTGAACCTGGCCTACGAACATTTCGGGCGACTGGACCTGCTTGTTAACAACGCGGGCATCACTTCGCCCGGCCGCGCTGATCTACTGGATCTCACGGAAGAAAGTTGGGAACGTGTGTTTTCCACGAATCTAAAAGGACCGTTCTTCCTGGCCCAGGCCGCGGCGCTGAAAATGGTCAATCAAATCGACGCCCAGGGTATCCTCCGTGGAACGATCATTAATATTTCATCGATCTCAGCTTATGCAACCTCGACCAATCGTGCGGACTACTGCATGGCCAAATCGGCCATGCAAATGATGACATGGTTGCTGGCGGACCGCCTCGCCGACGAAAAGATCTGGGTTTACGAAATCTGCCCAGGGATCATTGAGAGTGACATGACCGCACCGGTTCGCGACAAATACGATTCACTTATCCAGGAGGGCCTAACACCCATTCGCCGCTGGGGTAAAGGGTCCGACGTGGCGCAGGCAGTCCGAAGCCTCGCCTCCGGCGAATTCCCCTTCACCACGGGAGAACGGCTGAACGTTGACGGCGGTTTTCACATCCGCCGGCTTTAATTCGAGCCGCGCTGGCAAACGCCAGTCCTGGCAACACCTTAATTAAGCCCCAGTTAATACCAAGGCATGAAATTCTCAATTCTCGGACTGACAGACACGTCTCGACCGCTCGCGGATGCCATCATCGCCCATCCGCTGCACGAGTTCAGGTGCATTCATTCCGCGGACCCCAGGCTCCTCCAGGAAAGCTACCCTGGCATTGCGTTCGACCCCAACTGGGAATCCGTTCTGCACAACAGCGACTCCGATATCGCTATCGTATCCGACAGCGTCGATGCCGACCGATCCGAAGACCGTCTACGCAGGCTGATCCAGGCCGGGTTACCCGTCATCGCTGTTCAGCCCTATATCAACCTGCTAACTGCCTTCGAAATGGCGATGATACAAACCCAGACGGGATCACCTCTTTTTTGCTATACACCTGCCGACCTGCACCCTACCGCAGCAACCATTCGCAACTGGATCAACGATCCGGTCACCTCACCCATTGGGCCCATCTCACAGATTTCTATCCAGGCCGGTTCGAACGATCTCAACTCTGGTACGCTCCTTCGGGCTGCGGCATTCGACATCTCCATCGTCCGGAACCTGGTGGGACCGGTCAAGCAAGTCAGTGCAATGAGCAGCGCTCCGCTCCAGGGGCCGTTTGATAACCTGAGTATCACGCTGAAAACAGCGAGCTCAACATTGATCACCTGGAGCCTCGACCGCTCTGCTGCGCCAGAAGATCGCACCTTATCGCTCGTCGGAGAAAATCAAACCTGTGCTTTCACTCTCAGCTCGAACCACGCGAAATGGATTCCCAGGGCCAACACGTTCCCACACCAGGAACTACCTAGTTCGAATCCCGCTGTCACTTTCCTGGAAACCCTCCCGGAAAGATTAGATCAGGCAGAAACTGACAACTCTTGGCTTCACTGGTGCCAGGACCTGGAAATCGCCGAAACTGTCCCGATTTCACTCCGGCGGCGACGGACCATCGACATCCTTGATGAAAAGCGGACCGAAGAGGGCGCTTTCAAGGGAATCATGTCGATGGGTGGTTGCGGCCTCTTGCTTGCCACGCTTCTTCTCCTTCTCTTTGGTAGCGTCATCGAAGGCTTTCGCCTGCCTGCCAAACGTCGAAACTACGAACTGCAAAATACGACACCTGGAGTCGCAGCCCCTACCATTTCAGCCAGACCACTCTGGATTCGACTTTGGCCTGCCTACCCTTTCCTGGCCTTTCTACTCTTGCAGTTTTTCAAGCTAGCAATTCTACCTCCGAAAGACGCTTCACCTCTGTCCCCAGCAGCGAAGCGCCCGTCCTCGCCAGCCGACGACCACCAGAACCCCTGACGCCGTCAGATCACGGAAACCAAACGCTTTCCAGTGACGCCAATGTTTTTCGACGTTTCTAATGATACGCGTCGTTTTCTTTGGCAACCTAGAGAAAATATACCGGCCGCCTTTCCCCTGCCTGAAGCCTCGGTGGGACACCATCCGATGACACACTATCAACCTGTGACGAAGTCCCCACTTAGCTGCCCCAACCCACAGCACCATGACAAGCTTTTCCTACCTAAATCGCCGCCGTCTTTCGAGTACTGGTGGGTGGCTGCTAGCAGTTCTCGCGATTGTCAGCGTCCTGGGTTCTTCGCTGGCCACCGCTTCGGACCTTCGCCGTTCGGCCATCGTTAAAGCGGTTGAAAAGGCGAGTCCGGCTGTCGTCAATATCCACGGGCGAAAAACCGTCCGCAACCGCAGTATTGGTCGCAATACCCAGCCAGCCGAACGCCAGGTCAACGGAATGGGCACCGGAATCCTGTTTGACGAGCGAGGATACATTCTCACCAATTTCCACGTTGTTCAAGGCGTGGAATCGATCGTGGTCACGCAACATGACAAGAGGACGAACGTTGCCACCCTGGTGGCCCATGATCAAGCCACTGACCTTGCCATCATCAAGATCGCCACCAAGACACCCTTGCCCACGATCCGAACCGGGAACTCCGATACCCTGATGCCAGGGGAGACGGTGATCGCAGTGGGAAATGCCTACGGATATCAGCATACTGTTACTCGCGGCATTGTCAGTGCGCTCAACCGGAATGTCCAGGTCAACGAAACACAACGCTACGCTAAC
>JAZADA010000407.1:0-9460 GCA_036124135.1 Planctomycetota bacterium
TACCTGACGCGAAAACCGTCAAGATCGGTTCGCTACAAGCCCCCCCTATCCCCCCTAGACATCCCCGGGTGAACAGATCTCATGGAAAACAATGGAGACATCGTGTGACAGCGACATTTCGCTGAAAAATCAGGGGGGATCATAGCCACCGGGGTGGAATGGATGACATCGGCCAATCCGCCAAATGCCGCGCCAGGCTCCCTTGATAGGACCATACTTGCGCACCGCCTGGATAAAATAATTGCTGCACGAAGGTTCAAAACGACAACAGCGCCCCAGCAAGGGGCTGAGGGTCATCTGGTAGAGTCGCACCAGGCCGATCAGAATTCGGCTCAAGCATTCCTGCAGTCCTCCCATTAACCAACGCATGATCCTGGTACTTTCCGTGCCCCGATCATTCCACCGGGAAACCTTTTGTACTACCTAGGAGGGTGTTGCTGAACGGCTACTTGCCAGTCGCAACAGTTTTTTATCCAACTGTTTTGCCAACCGTGGCAACGCTGCCAGGATCGCTTTCAAATCTGCTTCTGCACCACGCCGTGGCCGTATCACGAGATCCAGCCCGACGGGAAGTGCTGCACGTGAACTTCGAAACGCTTCACGTATCAAACGCTTCCAACGATTGCGGACAATCGCACCACCCACCTTCCGGGAAACCGACAGGCCGAGCCTACAGTACTCTCGATCATTGCGATCTGCATACATCACCAGTACGTGGTCGGCTGCATAACAACCGCTACTATAGACCCGATCAAAATCAGCCTGGTGCCGAATACGGTGAGTCCTGTTAAAGATTTGTTTACTCATTACTGGTAAAGGTCGTTACTTAACCCCTCGGACCGATATCATGCCATGCTCACAGCCACGCCCTGGAAGATCTATCCATCTTAACGTTTTATCACTCGCTCGAGGACTCTTCTTCATCAAATTCATTCTCGGAAGCAGGCACGAGAGGCCGTTGAGCCCAGGCATCATCTGCCATGGAACGCGTTGAATCACGAGGCAACTGATGCACAGGTCGATTCATGTACCTGCGTGCTATCCGACCACTCAGCCAAACAACCAGGATCATCAGGATCCCCAGCACCACCACGCCAAAAAATGCCAACAGGATAAGCGCCTTGCGTGAAGCACCGAGACTAGATTCCGTGACCATCATGAGATCACTCCAGCCCACCAGCAAGTACTCCACGCTGAACATTTCGCCTGCTCTCTCCGTTACCATTGAATATCAACAC
This sequence comes from Planctomycetota bacterium, assembly GCA_036124135.1. Taxonomy (GTDB): domain Bacteria; phylum Planctomycetota; class Planctomycetia; order Pirellulales; family Pirellulaceae; genus JAZADA01. The sequence continues at coordinate 1,239 of JAZADA010000407.1, forward strand.
GCAACTCGAGGGGATTTCGCTGGGAAAATTCTCGAATTAACTGCTGGCTCGTTTCATCAATCTCTTCCGGGACCTGCAACTGCACCGTCACAAACAGGTGACCTTTAGCCTTTTCTCCCTGCACACCATGATCCTTGATGCGAAAACGTTTTCCTCCGGAAGTTCCTGGAGGAACCTTCAGGGCAATCGTACCATGGGGTGTTGGCACATCGATCGTGGTACCGAGAGCCGCTTCTTCCAGGCTAATAGGAACGGTCAACTCCAGGTCATTCCCACGGCGTTGAAACCAGGGGTGAGCAGCCACATGAACAATGACAATCATGTCACCAGGTTTCCCGCGTGCCGCAGCTTCCCCCTGGCCTCGCAAGCGTATTTTCTGACCATCCTTAACACCCACCGGCACACGAACAGAAATAGTCTCCTGCTTCCCGCCGGGACGCCTGAAGTTAATACGAGCTTCCCCGCCCGTTACAGCGGTGCTGAACGGTATCGTCACTTCATGTTCCAGGTCCGCTCCACGGGCTGGCTGACGCGGTCCCCTGGGGCCTGCTTGGCCACCACCAGCAAACTGCCTAAAGAGGTCTTCGAAACCACCCGCTCCACCTCCTCCCTGGCCAAAAATCTGGCCAAAGTCCAGGTCAGAGAAACCGGCACCGGCACCCCCCATTTGTTCAAAGTTACTGCCAAACTGGTCATACTTGGAACGTTTATCAGCGTCACCGAGAACATCATAAGCCGCCTGAATTCGCTGAAAATTCTCCTTGGCACGAGCATCATCCGGGTTTAAATCCGGATGGTTTTTGCGAGCTAATTCCCGGTATGCTTTCTGGATATCCTGCTCACTCGCATTGCGTGAAACTCCCAGAACTTGGTAATAATCATCACTCATATCAGCAGCAACGCCTTGAAACCTGTTTCAGTAAACCGCTCGAATCGTATTGTAGGGAGGAGTTACGGCCCGCATCAAGTCGAACTAAAGACAAGAGACCTTGCAACCCGGCTCTCGACGTTCGCTGCCCTGGGCTCTTTCCCGAACCCGTTGGCCCCATCCTGGCAGATAAAACCATGCATTCTCCTGCTCGACGCATCCTGGCATTCAGTCTCGTGACGCTGTTGGCCGTACAGGCCATGGCTGCCCGCAAGGGCGAGGTTGAAATACGGGTGATCGATTCCATGACCAAGCAGCCGGTTGCCGTCCGCATGCACCTGAAAGATGCACGTGGCCGGTCCATCCAGCCCCCGAATGTCCCTTTCTGGAAAGATCATTTTGTCTTTCCAGGAAAAATCATCCTTTCACTGTCACCAGGCAATTACACCTTCGAGATGGAACGTGGCCCGGAATACCGCCTCCGCACCGGTTATTTCATCATCGAGCCTAATGCCACGGACAACAAACAGGTAGAAATGCAACGTTTTGTCAACATGAAGCAAGAGGGGTGGTGGTCAGGTGACCTGCACATCCATCGTGCTGAGAAAGAGATCCCGTTATTGATGCAAGCAGAAGACCTGCACATCGCACCGGTGATTACCTGGTGGAACAAAAACAATCCGTGGAACGATAAGTCGCTTCCCACCCCCGTGCTGAAGACCGCTGGAACCGATCGTTACTATCACCTGCTAGCCGGCGAAGACGAACGACAGGGTGGAGCCCTATTATTTTTCAACCTGAAACAACCCTTGCCAATTACGGACGCTCAACCCGAGTACCCCTCGTCAGCTGACTTCCTGCTGGCTGCCAAGAAATTGCCCAATGCTCACGTTGATGTCGAGAAACCATTCTGGTGGGACGTACCGATGTGGATTGCCAGCAAGCAAGTGGACTCCATCGGCCTCTGCAATAATCACTTGCAACGCAACGGCATGCTAGCCAACGAGGCCTGGGGAAAGCCTCGTCCCAGGATTCGTTATCCAGACCCCCACGGCAACGGGCTCTGGTCGCAGGACCTATACTATCGCCTCCTGGAGTCAGGACATCGCATTCCACCATCTGCCGGAAGTGCCTCGGGCGTCCTACCTAACCCGGTGGGTTACAATCGCGTCTACGTTCATTGCGGCAGCAAGCTGGATTATACCGCCTGGTGGGAAGGCCTACGTGCCGGCCGCGTCGTCGTCACCAATGGGCCCCTCTTACGTCCCCGCATTAACGGCCAGTTACCTGGCCATGTCTTTACAGGCGAACCGGGTACCGACATCAAGTTGGGCATCCGCCTGAATCTTTCCCTCCGAGAAAAAGTTGAATACCTGGAGGTTGTTAAGAACGGCAAGGTCGTACACCAGGTGCGCCTGTCGGACTACGCCAAGGCGGGAGGAAGACTGCCTGAAGTGGTTTTCCAGAAAAGCGGGTGGCTGTTGATTCGGGCCGTCACCTCGAATCCCAAAACTTACCGCTATGCATCCACCGGTCCCTACTATGTGCAAATTGGTCCGACACCCCGCATCAGTCGAGCAGCAGCCCAGTTTTTCCTGGACTGGGTGTTTGAACGGGCCCGTCAGATCGCCGCCATCCCAGATCAACAACAGCGTGATGCCATCATGATCTATCACCGAGCCGCCCGTGACTACTGGCAAAAAAAACTCGATTCTGCCAACGAGGAGTAGGTGGGGGATTCGGACCGCATAAGCAGGGTTCCCCCATTCCCGAACGATCCCCCCTGCTAGTCTCCTGTGCGCTGGAGGCTCCGCTGGTTATACTCGCGCTGCACCTTATCAAGCGGACTTAAACAGATCACCGGCTGGCCATGAACAATCCCGAAAGCTGGCGTAACGAGTATCCATTCCAGTCACACTATCTCGAACTGGATGCCCTACGCTATCACTATCTTGATGAAGGCACGGGGGCGCCCGTGTTATTCGTACACGGCAATCCCACCTGGTCGTTCTACTGGCGGCATTTGGTACAGGGACTGTCCGCTGAACATCGTACCATCGCAGTAGATCACATCGGCTGTGGTCTCAGTGACAAACCCGCCGATTACACGTACACGCTGGAACGCCATCGGGACAACCTGGTGAAGCTCGTCACATCACTGGATCTCAATGACGTAACACTGGTCGTCCATGATTGGGGCGGAGCCATCGGTTTAAGCACGCTGTTGCAGATCCCCGAACGCTTTTCACGGATCGTCTTATTTAACACCGGCGCCTTTCCACCGTTCTATATCCCCTGGCGCATACGGCTCTGCCGGTTTCCCTGGCTGGGCAGTATCGCGATCCGCTACTTCAACCTCTTTGCCCGCGCCGCGCTAACGATGGCGGTCGAGCATCATGAGCGGATGACACCAACCGTGCGGCAGGGACTGCTCGCGCCTTACCAACAAGTCCAGCATCGTGTAGCGATCGACGGTTTCGTACGGGATATCCCTTTCACATCGGCCCATCCTACCTGGAACACGCTGGTCGACGTGGAGGCAGGGCTTTCGACTCTTTCTGAACTTCCCATACAGATCATCTGGGGTATGAAAGACTGGTGTTTTGATTCTCGTTGCCTGCAACGCTTCCAGGAAATATTCCCGGCAGCCAACGTGCACCCTCTCGCGGACGCTGGCCACTACGTCGTGGAAGACGCCCATGAAACCATCCTTCCCCTGATGCAATCATTCCTGGAATCTACCTCTTCCCAACCGTAACGAGTTAATCGATGGATCAAGCCACCGTGGGTCAGTTAGCCAGGCAGGCCTGTCACTGGGAAGCCACGGCACCCAAGCCCGGGAATGTGCATCCACGGGCCGCTTTTGCAGACACCCGTTACGAGGATTTTATTCTCAGTGCCGAGGCCATCATCCCAGCGATGGACGCCGCCTCTTCCCTGGGAGTCGGACAAACGGTCTTCCAGGCGGTCACTGCCACACGGTCGGTGGTAACCTGTAACACGAACCTGGGCCTGATCCTGCTACTGGCACCCCTGGCTGCTGTCCCGCGTCATACAGCGCTGAGGCCTGGAGTCGAACAGGTCCTCGACAGACTCACCGCTGAAGATTCCAGGCTTGTTTACGCGGCAATTCGTCTGACACAACCGGGTGGACTCGGCAGCGCGGACCACCAGGACGTCCAGGACGATGCCCCCGACCACCTGCTCGACGCCATGCGAGAGGCCAGTTGCTGGGATTTAATTGCTCAACAGTATTGCCAGGGGTTCAGCGACTTGTTTAACCAGGTAAGCCCCTGGATTCACGAAGCCCTGGAGGGTGGCTGGACCCTCTCTGACAGTATCGTGCACGCTCACATCCGTTGCATGGCAACGTATCCAGACAGCCTGATTGCTCGCAAATGTGGAACTCCACTGGCGCGGGAATCCCAGGACCGTGCAAAGGCCGTCCTGGCCTGTGGCGACCCCGCGACGCCAAATTACCAGCAAGCCATGCAAGAACTTGACCAGTGGCTACGAGCGGACGGCCACCGTCGAAATCCCGGCACAACAGCCGATATGATCGGTGCCGCGTTGTTTATCGGGCTCCGGCATGGCACAATTGACTCCTGTCTTTCTCTTCCATAATGCGAGGTAACAGGTAGAACGTGTCCGAAACTTATCATGTACGAGTGGAAAAAGAACACCTGATTTTCAGTGCTGCACACTTCATCACTTTTAATGGCAACATCTGTGAACGATTGCACGGGCACAATTACCGAGTCTTTGCCGAGGTCCATGGACCTCTTGATGAAAATGCGTACGTCATCGATTTCATTGCCCTGCGCGATACCCTTAAGGAAATCGTAAACGAGCTGGACCATCACATGCTGCTGCCAACGGAGCATCCCAAGATCCAGGTCACCGCCGGAGAAACCGAAGTCGAGGTCACGTTTGAAGATCGTCGGTGGGTATTTCCCCGGGGAGACTGTATCCTGCTTCCCGTATCCAATACGACCGCTGAATTGATGGCTCGCTACATCGGACAGCAATTACTGGAACGCCTTGAAACTCGAACAGGTTCGCGGCCCCAGCGACTGGTCCTGGGTGTTGACGAAAACGAGGGCCAATGGGGCATCTGTGAACTGCCTTGCTGATCACCCAGCCACGGCCCTTCAACAACCTGGCCTCATTGGCTGCCAGGCATAGATAATTCTTCTTCAACTTTCCTAACCCGAATGACCGATACAACCCCTGTAGTCGTCTGTCTCGTTTTGCGCCCTGATATAAGGTTCCAGTGCCTGTGACCGCCAACGCACAAAAAGCAGCCACCTTGTTACAGAATCTTCCTGACACAGAGGCCACGCGGTTGCGTGGGCAACTTTCCGATCAACAACAGGCGCGACTCCTGCAGGCCACGGCAGAGGCCAGCCTCTTGGCCGCTGATCGCCAACAGGTGGTATTGGAAGAGTTTCTTCAGCTGACGGAAAAAAATACCACTGCACCTGCCGCCCCAGTGACCGTCCCTGCTGACACACACTTGTCAGAAACCGCAACGGTTTCCGAATTGCCGGAAGACATCATTTTCAAGTTCTTTCATGACTTGACGGCAGCAACCCTTTTCACGCTCCTGGGAAATGAGTCCCTGCAAACCATTGCCGTCATTCTTGCCCATTTACCCACACAACATGCGGCGCGTGTCCTGGATCAATTTGAACCACAATTACAGGCGGACCTGGTTCACCTGATCAGTACGTTGCAACCGATCGACCTGCAAACCCTCGTACAAATCGCTGACATCCTCCAGCACCGACTGGAGGATCTGCAGAATCAGGCCTCGCTACTGGCCGAATTGTAGTGAACTTGCTATGTTGCCACTCATGGCCAAGACTCCCATGATGCAACAGTACGAGGATGCGAAACAGGCTTGTGGCGATGCCATCCTGCTATTTCGTATGGGAGACTTTTACGAGCTCTTCGACGAGGATGCGAAGCTCGCCGCTCGCACGCTGGGGCTTTCGCTGACCAGTCGAGACAAGGGTGAGAATCCAATCCCGATGGCCGGTTTTCCCCATCACCAATTGGATGGCTATCTTGCCAAGTTGATTCATGCCGGGTTCCGGGCAGCCGTCTGTGAGCAGGTTGAGGATGCCAAGAAAGCCAAGGGGCTGGTCAAGAGGGAAATCACACGCGTCGTTTCCCCGGGCACGCTGACCGATGATGCGTTGCTGAATCCCCAGGAACATAATTACCTGGCAGCCGTTTCATGGGGAGCGACTCCCAAACCACCCAAGTCAAACAATGGCCTGAAGGTTTTAAATACTCCGGAACCCCGCGTTGGCCTGGCATGGGCAGAGCTTTCCACGGGATTATTTTTCGCGGCCGATTTTCCCCAGGACGAACTGGCCGATCAGTTGGCTCGCATCAATCCCTCGGAGTGCCTGATCCGGGAAGACGCTGATGAGACGCTGATGACAAATCCACCGCGTGGCACGATGGTCACACCGCGCCCCAGCTGGTCATTTTCTCGAGATGCAGCTGCCAGTGCCTTGGCCAAGCAGTTCGGGACGCACAGCCTGGACGGAATGGGGTTTACCGACGATGACGGCCTGGCTGTCCAGGCCGCTGGTGCCGTCCTGGAATACCTGCGGGAAACGCAAAAAACATCACTGGACCATATCCAGCGATTAACACCTTACCGCAACTCCGAAATCCTGGAAATCGATGAAGCGACCCGTCGCAGCCTGGAGATAACAAGAACGATTCGTGACGGCCAACGTGAAGGTTCTCTCCTTTCCGTGCTGGACCGCACCGTCACGGCCATGGGCTCACGCCTCTTGACCGATTGGCTGGCCAATCCTCTCACGGACATCAAGGTGATCCGACAACGCCAGGAAGCGGTCCAGGAACTTCTCCAGGAAGACCAGCTACGAGAAACCCTTCAAACTTGCCTGAAAAACATTTACGACATGGAACGACTGCTGGCACGTGTCTCCACGGGGCGGTCCAGCCCACGCGACCTGAGTTTTATCGGCAAGACCCTGGAACAGTTACCACTGATCAAGTCCAATTTGCAAAACCGATCCAGCAACCAACTCCAGGAGCTGGAACAGGAGCTGGATGTTTGCGAGGATCTGAAAGTCCTGCTGGCCTCGGCACTGGTCGAAAACTGTCCCTTGCAGATTCGCGATGGGGGCATCATCCAGGTAGGCTTTCACGCCGAACTTGACCGCCTGCGTAAACTCTCCGATGGCGGTAAGCAATGGATTGCTAACTACCAGGCCAAGGAGGCGGAAAAAACCGGCCTCCCCAATCTCAAGATCGGTTTCAACAAGGTTTTTGGTTACTACCTTGAGCTCACCAATGCTCATAAGGACAAGGCACCAGACTACTTTATTCGTAAGCAAACGCTAAAAAACGCAGAGCGTTACATCACACCGGAATTGAAGGAACACGAGGAAGAGGTCCTCCGCTCTGCAGAACAGGCATTGGAGTTGGAGTGCCAGGTTTTCCTTGAGCTTCGCGATACCATCCACCAGGAGGCAACCCGCCTGCAAAATACGGCTCGCGTGCTGGGCCAGCTGGACGTCCTGGCGTCGCTGGCTGAACTGGCAGAACAACGCAATTACTGTCGTCCCACGATGGTCACAGAACCGGTCCTGGATATTCTCGACGGCAAACATCCCGTGCTGGACGTCACCGAACCCGAGGGAACATTTGTTCCCAATGACACATGTGCCGGAACCGGTGAACAACTGGTCCTGCTGATCACGGGACCCAACATGGCTGGTAAGTGCACCTATATCCGGCAGGTCGCACTGATCACCCTGATGGCGCAAATTGGCAGCTTCGTACCAGCAAAAACTGCAACGATCGGGATTGCAGATCGGATTTTTGCTCGAGTCGGCGCCAGCGACGAATTGTCTCGAGGGCAAAGTACCTTCATGGTGGAGATGACTGAAACCGCTCGCATTCTAAATACCGCGACGCAACACAGCCTGGTCATTCTCGACGAAATCGGTCGAGGAACGAGTACCTACGATGGTGTCTCCCTGGCCTGGGCGATCATGGAACATATCCATAATCACATCGGCTGCCGCACCCTTTTCGCTACCCATTACCATGAGTTAACCGAGCTGGAAGGCACGCTGAGTTCAGTCAAGAACCTCAACGTGGACGTCAAGGAGTGGCATGACAATGTCGTGTTCCTGCACAAGATTGTCGCAGGCGCCGCCAACAAGAGCTACGGGATTCACGTGGCTCGCCTGGCAGGCGTCCCACAAGAAGTCAATCATCGAGCGCAGCAGATTCTCGCTCAACTGGAAGCGGAACCGCGATCCCTCTCCGACACGCCGTCCCTGGCACTGCCGGACACATC
>JAZADA010000408.1:0-3138 GCA_036124135.1 Planctomycetota bacterium
ATTTGCCTGGGAATGCAGTGTGCGGCGATCGAATTTGGGCGTCATGTGGTCAATCTGGAAGGTGCCCATTCCACGGAGTTCGATAAGGATACGCCCCATCCCCTGATCTGCCTGCTGGATGAACAGAAAAACATTGTCGATATGGGCGGTACCATGCGACTTGGAACGCAGCTGTGCCAACTGGCTGAAGAGAGCCTGGCCCGTACATGCTACGACGAGGAGCAGATCTCGGAGAGGCATCGCCACCGTTACGAGTTTAACAACGTTTATCGCCAGCAATTTGCCGCCCATGGGATGGAAGTAGCCGGGACCAGTCCGGATGGCCTGTTGGCGGAAATTATTGAATTGAAAAATCATCCCTGGTTCCTGGCTGTTCAGTTCCATCCGGAATTCAAGTCGAAGCCGACCCTTGCCCATCCACTGTTTACCGGTTTCGTGGAAGCAGCGGTGAAGCGGCATCAACAGCGGACCGAGCGGCCCCAGGATGTTACGGAACCTTCTGAAGATGCCCATACGTAACCGGTTTGGATAGGCGAGCTCATGACCGAGAACCCACAGGACGTGCCGGCGGATGAACCGCAGGCAGACGAAGACTGGAAATCTCAAGTGCAGGCTGAAAAAGAAGCTGACACGGCCGAGGAACCTGCAGCCGAGGAACCTGCAGCTGAGGGGGTACCGGAAGCTTCTTTTTCGACCCTGATTTCTGTCCTGGCAACGCAGACCATGGTTGCGCTGGGAGAAGGGATTCCTGGTCAGCAGGAGCAATCACCGGTGCAGCTTTCCCTGGCGCGTTATCACATCGATACGCTCGCCGTGCTGCAGGAAAAAACAACGGGGAATCTTTCTGAGGAAGAATCCGGCATGCTGGAACAGGTCTTGTATCAGCTGCGGATGATGTACGTTGGTGTTCAGAAGCAGGGTGACGCAGCCCAGGACTAGGGGCTTGCAGTAGCTGCGTCGAGGGCCATGAAAAGAGCGGCCAGCATGGTTTCAAGAAAACAATGGCTTCCGTGCCAAACGTGCCACTCCCTGGTAACCTGTTTCCCGACATAGTAACTCAGGCAAAGGTACGCGGTCCATTTTCTTGAAATCAATGCTGACCGCTCGAGTGCAGTCAATATTAGGAATGCTCTCTTAGGCCGTTCCTCCCCGCTGAATTCGGTGGTTGCGAGGTACGGTTTCCGGGGGAGTCTCGGACGGTGATCCGGTTAGCCGGAGAGATCGTCGAAGAGTTGTCGAAATTGAGGTATCTGGTCCTGCAGGCAGTTCAGCCAGGCCTCGGGTTGCCATAGTTCGACGCAAACAGCGGCCCCGATCACCATGACTTCGCCCCCGGGTTCGACTCCCAGGAACTCGCGAAAACCCTCGGGAATCAGCAGGCGTCCTCTGCCACCCAGTTGAATGCCACGTTGGCGAGTGGAAAGGAGTCTTCCCAGTCGTTGGACCTGGTCGATTTTTCCTTCCAGTCGCCCGGCCTGGATCTTTTCGCGAACGACCTGTAAGCCGGCATCCAATCGTGTTTCCCATGATCCGGCGCTCCAGAGGCTGATGGCACCGGGGCGTTCCTTGACGGCAATGCAATCGGGGCCACTCGCGGTCAGTGGGTCTGCCAGGGCACTGGGAATCGAGAGGCGGAAACGTTCGTCCAGTAAGCGTCGAAACTCGCCCTGCAGCAGTTGATCGATCTTGGCCATGGGGATACATCCTGCTGGAAGCCGCTAAGGGCATCGTTCCTGGTGGCAGACGTCCATCCATGCCAAAAGTCCCAAAATGGGTTAAAAACCCAAAAATCCATAGGTTTAATTATCAAAATGGGTTATAAACCCACAAACAAAGAATGTAGCGATATTATTCGTGTTGGCAAGTCTTTTTCGGGAAAAAATTTATCGCAGGCAGGCTTCCCGGTCTGGAATGGCCAATATCGGGTTGCTCGATCTGTAAAAGTCGCATGGAACCAATTGGCTATTTCCCGTAATAGATGGGACTTGTTGATAGCCAGGTTTTTAGTAAGTGGAGTTGATGTCAGTACAGGACTGTAGCAACGAACCGATCGTGATCACCGGTATGGGACTGGTTACGTCGCTGGGCCAGGACCGTGAAACGGTCTGGCAGGCGATCCAGGCCGGCCGGTCCAACGTGCGCCCCTTGGTGGGTCTGCGCGGACTCCCCGATGGAGAGTTCTTTGGTGCCACGGTCGATTTGCCAGAGACGATCCCAGGTCAGTTGAAAGTCATTCCACTTTGCCAGTTGGCTGCACGTGAAGCGATGCAGGATGCTGCAATTGATTTGACGCAGGTGGAGATGAGTCGCTTTGGTTCTGCAATTGCGGGTCACATGGGAGATACACGATGGTTGGGTGACGGTGTTTCCCAGCAGCAACCAGGTAGTGCTAACTGGTGGGAGCAGTTCCTGCCGAACACGGCCGGTTCCCTGGTTGCCAATGAATTCAATTTGCAGGGGCCACGGGTCTGTCATTCGACAGCCTGTGCAAGTAGCCTGGTCAGTATACTGAGCGCGATGCGGAGAATTCGTGATGGGCAGGCGGACATCATGTTGACCGGTGGTGGCGATGCCATCGATCCTTTATTCGCAGCAGGTTTTCAACGCATGGGTGTACTGGCCAGTCACCCGGATCCTAACCAGGCTTGCCGACCATTCGATCGATCTCGCAACGGTTTCGTGATGGGAGAAGGTGCCGCCATGTTCGTGGTGGAACGCCTGAGCCATGCTCTGGCACGAGGCGCAACGATCTATGCTGAAATTGTATCGGGAGCGATCCTGGCAGAGGCTCATCATGTCACGGGACTGGACATGGAAAGCAAGACACTGGTGCAGCTGATTCGTCGTACCTTAGAGAAGGCATCTGTCGGACCCGAGGACGTGGGTTATATCAACGCACATGGTACAGGTACGGCACAGAATGACCTGGTCGAGATGCGTGGAATTCGCACGGCCCTGGGGCAGGCGGCTGACCAGGTTGCGGTCAGCGCCAGCAAGTCCATGATCGGTCACCTGGTGAATGCAGCGGGTGGAGTCGAATTGGCGATCACGGTGTTGGCCCAGCGAGACGGTTACGCACCTCCCACGATTAATCTCAATGACATTGATCCAGCCTGTACGTTTGACTGTGTGCCACTG
>JAZADA010000409.1:0-2256 GCA_036124135.1 Planctomycetota bacterium
TCCACCAGGAACCCTCCATACCGCATCATCCCACACCGGGAGCCGAAAAAGTGAGGTTGTTGCCAGGTACCTGTTTTACCATCGAGCCCATGATCAACGTGGGCCACCATGCGACCCTGCTCGATCCCAGCGATGGCTGGACCGTGCGAACACGTGATGGATTACCCTCGGCCCAGTTTGAACACACGATTCTTATGACCGAGCAGGGACCGGAAATCCTGACCCAAACCGAACGTGGTCCACGCCACGGGGACCAGCTGTAAATAGCCTTTTTTGGCTGCTAGCAGTAATCCAGTGAACGGTTTCGATCTTGAGTGATTCGTTGTCTTGAAGTACAAGATCGGCCTCCCCTCTTCTTTCCCCCCCCTCGTCTTCTCCTACCGGATCGGTTCCACACATGACTGGTTTGCGAATCCCCCTGTACGTTTCTTGTTGTCTGGTCGGTTGTTGCGTGACTTCCCTGCTGGCAACACCTCCCTTGCCTTACCAGGCTGAAATCATGAGCGACCACGTTGTCTATCGCTCGGGGCCAGGTGAACAGTACTATGTCTGTGGCCATTTGCAGCGTGGTGATATCGTGGAAGTCTACCAGCAACAGGAGACAGGTTTCCTCGCTATCCGACCTCCCCGTGGTGCTTCCAGTTGGGTATTGGCCAGCGATGTTGCTCTGACACGTGAGGAGTCGATTGGACGTATTGTGCGTCCCCGTGTCATTTCCTGGATCGACAGTAAATTATCGTCTGCTTCCGATGATCAGTGGCAGGTCGAGTTAAAAGAAGATGAATTGGTGGAGATCCTGGAGAAACGGTCCGTACCCGGTGAGCCAGCTGAAACCGCAGATCAATACTATCGAATTACTCCTCCGTCCGGGGAGTTTCGCTGGATTCACAACCGCTTTCTGCAGCCCGTGCGAGAGGCGGTCAGCCAGCTTGATTCCACGCCCTTGACCAGTGGTGTTGGCTCGATCCAGTTGATCCAGTATCCCCAGGACACCACGCAACTGCCGGCCAATGGCTGGCGTGACCGACGCCTGGCGAATACTAATCCGCTGCCGTCCGCTCCCGCGGTTCGTGTTGCGCAAACAAACCCGGGGCTGACAGCACCGGTCAGGTCACAGCCAGCAGATGTGGAACCACGGGAAAGGTTCCAGCTGCCGACAGACCAGCAGTTACCGGACCCGAAGCCAACCGCGGACAGGTCTCCCGTTTCCGTTGCGGAAACGCCCAGTTATCGGATCGGGGGTGTCTCGTATCATGGGGTTGGCTGGCTAATGCCCGTCTACGGGAAAGATCGGTCCCTGCCACCCTTTGCCTTGTTGGATAACGAGGGCAAGTTATTGCAGTACGTGATTCCTGGCCCCGGAGTCAATTTGCGTCGCTATGCCCGCAAAGAAGTGGGTATTTTAGGGAGCCGGGTTCTCGTAAAACGGGGCGAAGTGAATCGCTTAACCGCCTACCGTGTGATCGATCTTTCTCGTCACCGTTGAGCAGTTTGCTGGCTGCTAGCATGCTTTCATTTCTTTTCTGCGCGGGTTCCCTGTACTTCACCGGGTCATCTGACCGAAATAATCCTTCATACCGGCAATCTTTAACAGTGCTTTGCTTGTTATTGCTGGTGGGAACTTCGGTCAGGGGGGGATATGGACCGGATCGGCTTTATCGATCGCCATGCGCGCGTTTTGCGTGGACATGGGCTTTGGAGAACGTGGTGCAGCGGTTGTTTGATCGTGCTGTCCTTTCTTTCGCCGTTACGGGCGGAATCTCCTGCATACATGCGGCCCAGCAGCAGCCTGCAATCTCGCCAGGAAGCGGTTCAGTTGATTCCGTTGGACCAGTTAACAGCGGTCAAGCGTGAGAAAATTCAGAAGGTGATTGATAGGCCGAGTGTTTATCGTCGTTTGCCAGTCCAATTGACGGCTACAGATCCAAAGTTATTTACCTTCCTGGTGCGCTACCCGGAAGTGGTTATTAACATGTGGCAGTTAATGGGTGCAACGAATATCAAGTTTCAGCGCACGGGTCCCTACACGTTCCAGATGAATGATGGTGCTGGGACTTCCAGTCGCGTGGAGCTTGTTTACGGCACACCGGACGTACACGTGTTTTATGCTGAAGGTTTTTACGATGGTTCCCTGTTGCCTCGACGTGTGCAGGGGAACTGTGTCATGGTGCTGACCACTGGTAGCAGTCTGCAGGAGGGACGCACGCTCCTTTCCAGTCGGTTGGATGTGTTTGTCCAGGCGGACCGGTTGGGCGT
>JAZADA010000410.1:0-18793 GCA_036124135.1 Planctomycetota bacterium
TCCCAATTGCCTGGGACCAGCGTTGCTTACCCGTGACCGCATCCAGTGCCACGGCTAGAACGTCCTGTCCTTCCTGGCCAATAGTGAACAGCATTCCTTGACTGACCACGACGCTGGCATAACCTCCTCCGACCTGGCTCGATTTCCAGAGTACGGGTAATCCCTGGGATGGCCACTGGCTGAGCAAATCCGTTTCCAGCGACATACCATTACGTTGTGGGCCACGCCACTGGGGCCAATCGGCTGCCTGGACCATCACGAGTGGGCACCCAATCAGCAGCAGCAAACAAGCGGGGAGAATCTGGCCAGGTCGCATAGCGGGATTGAATTTCATCAGGGTCTCACTGGTTTCCTTCGTACCACGTTCGGTTTCGATTTATTCAACCGTGGTCGATTCGGAGGATGGTGAAGTCAGTAAGTAATTCAAGGAAATCCCAACTACCAGGTTCGACACCAGGGCAAACAGGCCGATCCATTGAAAACTAATGGGATCGACACAAGCCTCATAGGGGATTCCCGTCAAGGCATCCATCTTGGACTCAATAGGCGCTCCGACCGTTGCCGGATCAAACCCAATCCCCACGTGAAGCCAGTAACAGATCTGCCCACTGAAAGCGACCAGGATCGCCACCACGCTACCGACAATTGTACCGGCCCAGACACCCACCGGGTGGACCCGCTTGGCAAACACGGAGTAATAGAAGAGCGCGAAGATCGGAGTGGTAAAAAGGTTCACCGATTTCTGGGTCACCGCCATGATATTTCCTTCGATCGCACCCGCTCCCATACTTCCCAGGACCACGATCACACCGATGGCCACAGCCATCCCACGTGACATCAAGAGGTGCTGGCGTTCACCGATTTCCTGCCTACGGTTGCGCTGCACGAAGTCCGTCATGACGACTGCAGTAATCGAATTCACGCCGGAATCAAGGCTCGACATGGCGGCCGCAAACATGGCCGCAATCACCAGGCCTGCCAGGCCAATCGGCAAGCTGTGCGAGATAAAACGAGGAAACCACTGGTCGGCACCGATCAAGTTATCACGCGTCTGATCCAGGGTTTGCTCATTCCAATCAAGTGCTGTTAACAATTCCTCGTCCGAGGGATAACGTTCTTTTGCAGCCTGAAAATTCTCATTGAATTGCTCATAGGCCACGATCTCGTCTTTTTGCTGTTGAGGCCGGGAGTCTCGTAATTCATGAAAGTGCGCCATCAAGGCGATTCCCACCATGCAAAGAGTAACTCCTACCACGACACCCACGATCAACTGGGTCAGCAGAGCCTTTCGGGCTCCAGCGGCATCCCGAGTTGCCATGAATCGCTGGACCGTCGTCTGATCACCACCCAGCGTAGCAACGTACCAGACCAGCGTCATGAGAATCGATCCAAACCACGTCACTCGCGTGGCAAGAGATTCCGGAAACACAGGTTGAGACTTCCAATCGGATGGCCACTCGGTAGGAATCCAGGAGAAGCCACCAAAATTCCAGGTCACGATCGCCAGCACCGTCAGGGCTCCACCGTAAAGCAGTATCGTCTGAATCAAGTCGGTGATCACGACCGCCTGCAGACCACCCAGCGACGTATAGATGATTGCTACTAACCCAATGATCGCCACGATCAACAGGTTCCAGGATGGATCCACGTCGAGCATCGTGACCATCGCGTCGCCCGCAAACTTGAGCAGCACAGACATCCAGATCAGTCGCAGCAACAGGAACAACAGGGCGCCCAGTACCCGGAACTGGTAACCCAGTCGTATTTCCAGTAGCTCATAGGCACTGGTCACTCGATGCTTCATGTAATAGGGCAGCATCAGGTAGCCGACAATCAGGAACGTGATGGGATGGGCCAGCATACCCACGAAGTAAACGGGCCCCTTGCCGGCAGATTCTCCTGGCATACCGAGATAGGAAATCGTACTGAGAAGGGTCGCAAACAGGGAAACCCCGATCAGCAGGGGATTCATATTCCCACCACCGGTGAAGTACTCGTCCGACGACTTCTGCCGTTTGCTGAAATAGACTCCCAGGGCGATCGTTCCAGCGGCATACAGCACGATCACGCACCAGTCGAGCCAGTGTAAACCGGGTTGTTCCGCTGGCATCCCTGGCCCAGCCGCTCGTGCACTCACACTGCCGGCTAACAGGGTCAGCAGGAAAGACGTGACTGCGATCGTGGAACGTTGCCTCATGCATCTACCTCTTTCAATCCCATGGCCAAGTGTTGTTTCTCAAGCCGCTGCTGGTAGGCCTGGTAAGCCTGTTCGTCACGAGTCGCCGAACGCGTGTAGTAAACCACGGCGAAGGCACGCCGCTGCCGATCGCGACTACGATTGGGATCGGCCCGATGAATCGCCTCTCCATGATGTACCACGAGGTCACCCGGCTGGCAACAAATCTCTACCTCTCGAGCCATTTCCTCTTCCCCGTACGACTCGATCCCCTGGGAAAAACCAAGCACGTTGCTGGCTTCATGCGGCCGAATACCAAGGCGATGGCTACCCGGCAGGTATCGCAGGCAACCATTTTCCTGGTCGACCGGATCCAGTGCCAGCCAGAGTGTAATCGATGTGTTGGGCTGCAGGCAAAAGTAATAGTTATCCTGGTGAGGTGGCGTAGGATGGTCGGTCCCAGGCGGCTTGTTAAACCACTGGGGATGCTTTGCAACAGCCTGTTCACCCAGCAACCTGGTTGCCAGATCAACCCACTTGGAACCATGGCGGATTTCATTAAAGAACGGATCATCCTGCATTTGATTCAACTGTTTTAATGTCTCGGGACGCTTCGGGTCTTGATAAAAAGCATTCTCTGCAGGCAGACCAGGAACGACTTCCCGGATATAGCGATCCAGCTGGGCCTGCAATTCTCCCAACGTCTCAGGCGTCATGAAATCACGTACCACGACAAATCCATTCTCGTGGTAATCATCCGCCAGTTGATCAACTTTTTCGCTCATGGAGAAACCTGCGAGGTTGCTTGTTTCGCGATATCGATACCAACCCTGTCACTCCAGGCCGCCAGCAATTGCCGGGTGATCGGACCGACCTGGCCATCGCCAATTGGCAACCCGTTAAAGCGGGTCGCCGGCATCATGCAGTAGGGAGTACTGGTGAAAAAGACCTCATCGGCGGTATACAGGTCGTAAGGCTGGAGCAACGTTTCCTGGCAGGTGATGCTCTCTTCCTGGCAAAGTTCCAGGATGGTTTCCCGGGAAATACCCGCCAGGCTGTTGCTGCAGATCGGCGTCTTCACGACACCATCCGCCACCACGAAAATATTACCGCCCTTGTTTTCTGCAACGTTTCCATCGACATCCAGGAGCACACCCTGGGCATCCGGATCAACAAGCTTGACTTCCATTTCCGCCAACGTGTAGGCCATACGACTACGGTTCTTGATTCTCGCATCCAGCGCCTGGGATGGTACCGCGCGACTCATGGCGGTTACGGCATGGCAACCATGCTCGTAATAGGAAGCCCAGCCTCGCAGGTCCAGTGGCTGGTTGAAAATCATCACCGTCGCGCCGCCGAGTTGAACCGTGGGGTCAGGTCCCATCACGAATCTGCCACGCGAGATATTGTAGACCAGCCAGTAATCCTCATGAGGTGCCAGCAGTGGCAGATTCTTTTCCAGGACCTGATCCGTGATTGCCAGGAGTTCTGCCGGCTCGCAACCGGGATCAATGCGAGCCACCTTGAGTGACTTGTATAGTCGTTGCACATGTTCCTGCAGCTTGAACGGACGATGACCGAAAGTACGGACCGAGTCTGTGACCGTATCACCGAGCGATACCGCGCTGTCAAAAATTGAAATCTTGGCATCTTCCTCGGGCACAAATTCGCCAGAGAGGTAAACCATTCGAGTCATGACTCAAGATCCGTAAAAAGCATGGCCAGAGGGTACAACATCAGTCACCGCTGTTCTGGTACGATATCGGACACCACTTACCATATCAAGCGATCCCACTTGATATTTCAACTGTTCCTGACACCGCATGCAGGGAGAAATCATCGATGTCTCGCGTACCACGCTCCATGCAGCTTTACGACCGGGCGATCGAACTGATTCCCGGTGCGACCCAGTTAATCAGCCGTCGCCCCTCTCGTTATGCCCACGGTGTTTCCCCCGTCTACGCTCGACAGGCCTCAGGGGCCCGTTTCACGGATGCCGATGGGCACGAATACATTGACTGGGTCAGTGGCATCGGCAGCATCATCCTGGGTTACTCGGACCCGGTAGTCAACGAGGCAGTCCAGCAGCAACTGGCCCAGGGAGTCGTCTATTCCATCAACCATGAACTGGAAATCGAACTGGCTGAATTCCTCGTCCAGCACATTCCCTGCGCGGAAATGGTACGTTACGCCAAGGGCGGAGGTGAGGCCTGTGCAATTGCCATCCGTATTGCTCGTGGAACCACTGGTCGCGACAAGGTCTTGTTCTGCGGCTATCACGGCTGGCACGACTGGTACCTGGCGGCCAACCTTTCGGGTGACGCTTCACTGGACTCGCATCTTTTTCCAGGCATTGATCCCACGGGAGTTCCGCAGGCATTGCAAGGGACTGCCCTGCCCTTCCCCTATGGCGACCTGGACGCCCTGACCCAGCTACTGGAGCAACACCGGGGCGAGGTGGCTGCCATCATCATGGAACCGATGCGTAGTGAAGAACCACCGGCGGGCTACCTGGAAGGAGTGCGCGACCTGGCCACGGAACACGAGGTCGTCTTCATCTTCGACGAGGTCTCGACCGGTTTTCGTCCTTCCGCCGTCGGCGTTCAGCCAGTCGTCGGCGTCGTACCGGACATGGCGGTATTCGCCAAGTCAATTTCCAATGGTTACCCGATGGGAGCGGTCGTGGGGAAACGGTCGGTCATGGAACCCGCATCACAGATGTTTGTCTCCAGCACCTACTGGAGTGACACGATTGGATTGCGTGCCGCCCTGACCACGTTAAAAGAGGTGGCGAGCCGGGGAGTTCCTGCCTACCTGGCAGAATTCGGCGGTCGTCTCCAGGATCAAATCAATGAAATCGCCCAGGATGTCGACCTGGCTGTACAATGCACAGGCGTTGCCTGGCACCCACACCTGAGTTTTGACGAACCGGATCCCCAGGTCCGAACGCAACTGGCCACGCTCTATATCCAGGAGATGGCCAAGCGGGGCTGCCATGGATACGCATCTTTTTACCTGAACGCTGCCCAGGGAGAACCCGAGTTAACCCAGACTGTGGAGGCCGCTCGAGAGACATTTACGATCCTGGCGGACGCACTGCACAGCAACCAGTTAGAGAACCGCCTGGAGTGCGATTTACGCAGCGACTCATTTCGCCGCCTGGTCCATTGAGTCCTCCACGCTTGCAGGATATCTTGAAACATCTCCATTCGTCTCAATCCGGAAAGGATCAGCCTTGAGAAACAGCAAGACACTGGCTCGCCTTCGAGCCCAGGAACCCGTACGAATGTGTGCCCTGGGGCACTTCATCCCCGCCTATATCCACCACGCGGCCCATTTTGGCTTTGATTGTATCTGGCTTGACCTGGAACACCGTGCCATGACCGATCGGGAAGTCCAGTCCCTGCTGACTCATTTTCACCTGGCCGACATCGACTGCATGCTGCGTCCAGCCACCCTGGAAAAAACCCGCCTCTATCGCTACCTGGAAGACGGTGCCACGGGCCTCATGATTCCTCACGTTTCCACGGCGGAAAAGGCGCAACAACTGGTCAACGCTGTCAAATTTCCTCCCGTCGGTGACCGTGGCCTGGACGGTGCCGGACTGGACAGCGATTTTCTCCTTTCCAGTGTTCCCGATCATGTGGACCACACCCTGGCTGAATCGTTCCTGGTCGTCCAAATCGAAACGCCGGAAGCGGTTGCCAATATTGAACAGATCGCTGCCGTCGACGGTGTCGATGGCTTGTTCGTGGGCCCTGGCGACCTCGGCCTGCGGATCAATCGCCTCGGTGCCGACTTCACCCTGGAAGAGGCCATCGAGCGAGTCGCCAAGGTAGCCGCTGATGCAGGCAAGGCCTGGGGACTCCCGGCCGGCTCGGTGGAGCAACTCGAAATGCGACGCGCCCAGGGGGCCCAGCTACTCCCCTACGGCGGTGATTTTGGAGCCTGCATGGAAATGCTTCGCAAGCATGGTGAGGAACTGGCGACCACCTACGGCGAAGGAAATGCGTGATGGCACCCCGAGTCCTGATCATCGGAGTCGGTTCGATCGGTCACCGGCATTTACGTTGTTTTGGAAATACGCAGCGTGCCACCCTGTCCATCTGTGAAACCAACACCTCTCTCAAGAACGAACTGGCCGCCCAGTACGGTGTGGAGCAGGCCTTTGATTCTCTCGATGAGGCTCTCCGTGACCCACCTGAGATCGCCGTGATCTGCACCCCGGCGCACCTGCACGTTCCCATGGCCAGGCAACTGGTTGCTGCCGGGGTCCATGTCTTGATCGAAAAGCCCCTCAGCACCTCGTTGGACGGGGTGGAAGCCCTGGCCGAGGAAGCGAGGCAACAGGGTCGGATCGTCGGTGTTGCCTATGTCCTGCGGTTCAACCCCTTGCTTATCACCCTGCGAGAATTAATTGCCACGGAACGTTACGGAAAACCGGTCCAACTGACCGTCGTGACCGGTCAGCACTTTCCGTTCTATCGACCTGCCTACCGTGAGATCTACTACAGGGATCGAGCCACGGGTGGTGGCGCAATCCAGGATGGCCTGACCCATATCGTGAACGCCTGCCAGTGGATCTTTGGAGACATCCAATCCCTGGTTGCTGATGCGGATCACAAGATTCTCGAAGGAGTCACCGTGGAAGATACCGTTCATGTCATTGCCCGGCATGGAAATACCATGGCTAGTTACAGCATGAACCAACACCAGGCACCTAACGAATCAACCCTGACGGTTAACTGTACGGGTGGCACGATCCGTTGCCTGTTCCACGAACAAAGGTTGCAGGTCATGGAAGCTCCCGAACAACCCTGGCAGACACTACAGGAAACCAGCCTGGAGCGCGATGACGTTTTTGTTAAACAAGCCCATGGTTTCCTGGACGCCGTTACCAATGAGCAACCCGTATCCTGCACCCTGCAAGAAGCTCGCCAGACACTACAAGCGAACCTGGCGATGCTGCAATCGGTCGATGCCGGATTCGATCGATTTACCTGCTAGATCATCTTTCGAGAGGACCTTTTCAGATGGCCCCCACTGTTAAACAACTGTTTGACCTGTCTGGTCGTGTTGCCCTGGTCACTGGAGGCGCAGGATTCCTCGGCCAGGCAATCTGTGCGGCACTGGCAGAAGCCGGCGCACGGGTGGTTGTTGGCAGTCGAGACCTGGAACGTGGCCAGGCAGCGGCTGATCAATTACCCAACCCAGACCAGGCCCACCTGGCCATCGTGCTCGATCACAAGGACGAGGGGTCACTAGCCAACGGCTTTGCGAACGCCGTGGAGCAGGCCGGACAGGTCGACATCCTGATCAATAACGGACAGGGGGGAGCTGGCAAGGACTGGACCGATATCGCCCAGGACGAATTTGAATCGCACCTGGAGAATGCCACCGGCTATTTCCTGTTGGCGCGGCGATTCCGTGAACACGTGGTGCAACGAGGTGTCCCGGGGAACATCGTCATGCTCGGGTCGATGTATGGCATGGTGGCCTCCTACCCGGACGCCTACGCCGATGTCTGCCCGGCCAGCAGCGTGGCCTACCATGCTCTCAAGGGGGGCGTCATACATATGACTCGACACCTGGCGATCTACTGGGCAGACGACCAGGTGCGTGTCAATTGCCTGAGCCCGGGGCCCTTTCCCAATGAAAATGCACCCCAGGAAATGGTAGCTCGCCTCTGCAGCAAGAGTCCCATGAAACGAATGGGTGCGCCACACGAGCTTAAGGGTGCCGTGCTCTTCCTGGCTAGTGACGCCAGCAGTTACGTAACCGGTCAAAACCTGGTTGTCGATGGTGGCTGGACTTCCTGGTAAATCCGCAAAACAACCAACCTGAACTATCTTCCCCGCTGCTTACGGCACCACTGAAGTCGCATCTTTTACGACACCGGCCGTAACATTCTTAGCTGCTTCAACGGGCCTCCTGCAGGCTGTTACAGTCTCGTTACGCGCGACCGCGGTTTTCAATCGTAGAATCAGTGGAACTTCTGGGTGGTCCAGTGAGTCCAACTCATTACCCGTGTTTACCGCAATCCATGCACAGAGGAGATTCGAGATGAAAAAGCATTCTTTTCTCAGCACACTTACCGTGACAAGTCTTAGCCTGGTCATCCTGGGAGCCACCGTTGCCACCGGTGTCCAACAAGTGACCTCCCGGCAATCGTCCGCCACACCCACGGCAAAAGCTCTCAAGAAGGAAAAGAAAGCTGCCAAGAAAGCCAGGCGACAACTCCCTGCGGCAGCCCCCATTTCAACGTTTGCACAAAAGGGAATCGATTGGCTTGTGGAAGCACAGCACAGCAGTGGTGGCTGGGGAGCCGGATCCCACGCTAATCAACAAAACCTGGACCCTTCCCGTGTCAAACTTGACCCGGCGACCACCGCATTTTCCGGCATGGCGTTGCTACGAGCTGGCCATACCCCGACCGCGGGCAAGTATCGCGACTCGCTTCGCAAGGCAGCTACTTTCCTGGTCGACACGGTTGAGCGTTACCAGAAACCAGGTCCGCGAATTACAGATATCACCGGCACTCAACCCCAGGCCAAGCTGGGCCAGCTGGTCGACACCTCGATGACCACCCAATTCCTGGCCCGACTGTTGCCCCTGCTACCCAAGAAGGATCCACTTCACAAGCGGACCGATGCTGCCCTCGACAAATGCCTGCACAAGCTGCAGTTATCACAGCAAAAGAATGGCAGTTGGGTCGCCGGTGGTTGGGCTCCAGTACTGCAGTCATCGCTGGGTTGTACGGCGTTGGAGTTAGCCCAGGTAGCTGGCAAGAACATCGATATGACGAAACTCAAGCTGGCTCGCAAGTACCAACAAGGCAACTTTAACAACAAGACCGGAAAAGCCGATGCGAAGGCTGGAGCCGGCGTGGAGTTGTATGCCTTTTCCGGTGCTCAACGTGCCAGTGCCGGGCAAGCGCGAGCTGCCAACGAACTGGTCAAGGATGCGAAGCGTCGTGGAGATTTGGCCGAGGACGCTGAAGTCAACGAACAGAATCTCCGGAAAATTGGCGTCAAATCTGACAAGGCCAAGGACCTGGCCAATGCCAATGAAGCAGCCCAGGCACAGGCCGAGCGGCTGAACGACGAGACGCTGCTACGAGGTTTTGGTAACAATGGTGGAGAGGAGTTTCTCAGCTACCTGATGACCAGCGAATCGCTAATCATCACGGGTGGGGATTCCTGGAAGCAGTGGAACGCCAAGATGAACTCGCGGCTGGCCAAGATCCAGAATCCGAATGGCAGCTGGAACGGTCATCATTGCATCTCCAGCCCCGTGTTCTGCACGGCCGCTGTACTGCAGTGTATTACCACGGATCGCGATGCTGCCATCCTGATCCAGGTGGCTGACAATGCTGCCAAACGTCAACAAGCGAAAGATGCTGCCAAGGTCAGCAGCAAGCGTTAAGTAGACTCACTTCACTCGCATGTTTCGAAGCCCGTCGGCCCGGGGGTTCTCCACCACGAGAATCCCCGGGCAATCTTACAAGGAACCAGCTATGTTCACCCTGCCCCATAGATCACCCATCCGGTACCTGGCCTGTTACCTGCTGCTGGCTTTGACGTTTGGATGCAACCTGGAAAACACGAGTCCCTTGGTCAAGCCAGGTCGCCCCTCGGGCCCTACCCTGGCCGTCCATCGAGGTGAACTGCAGGACGCAGACCAGCAACTGGCCCGGGCCGCTGCCTGGTTATGGAGCCAGCAGGCTGCTGACGGCGGTTGGCATAGCGAACAATACGCACTCCTGAAATCCGGCCAGGCTTACACGCCCTTTGTCCTGCATATCTTGCTGGACGTGCCAACCTCAACGTACGAGCCTCCCGTGGGAGGCGTACAACGTGCATTACAGTTCCTGCGCAGACAGATCAACGAACAGGGAGCCCTGGGACTGGCTGATCCAGACGTCCTTGAGTATCCCAATTATGCCACCTCCTACGCACTGCGTTGTTTCCTACAGGCTGGCGCAGCTGAGGATCAAGCACTGATCAAACGAATGACCGATTACCTGGTCAAGCAGCAATACCGGGAAGCCAATGGCTTCGGTCCTGACCACCTGGCGCACGGTGGGTGGGGATTCGGCGGTGTCCTGAAGGACGGCCATCCCGGCCACATGGACCTGGCCCACACGCGACGCGTCCTGGAGGCACTACGTTTAACAGGCTCGCTCGACACTGACGTTTCCAACCGCGCCAAGGTATTCCTGGGCCTGGTACAGCGAGATCCCAACGACCCTCGTCCCCAACCAAGCCTGCACCATAGCCCCTTGCCGGGCTGGGATCATTCGACTCCCGTTTCAGCCGGCATCCTTTCCAGGATTCCCTTTGATGGTGGCTTTTACTTCTCTCCGATCGTGCTTAATGCCAACAAGGGGCGAGAGACAAGCGGACCAGCAGCTTCCCATTTTCGCAGTTACGCCTCGGCAACCTGCGACGGTATCCTGGCCTTAATGGCAACCGGGGTCGATTCCCAGGATAGCCGAATCCAGGCCGCGATCCACTGGCTAGAACAACATCCGAATATCCATTACCCGGCAGGGATCCCCCAGGAGCACCCGGAACCATGGGGGGAAGCCATCCATTTTTACCACCTGTCGGTTCGAGCCGAAGTTGGCAGTCGCTTGAAGTTGCCAGGTTCATGGCAAGCCGACATCGTTCATGAACTGGCATCACGTCAAGCAAGTGATGGCAGCTACCGCAACAAGATGAGCGCCTTGATGAAAGAAGATGATTCCCTGCTGGCAACCGCCCTGGCGGTACAAGCGTTGAAACATGTGGCCAACGAGGTAACGTTGAAATCCGTTGGTCACTGAACGAGCCCTGGATAAACCACTGCCAGGTCAACCTCGTCATCATGTTCTTTCTGTAATCGCTGCAACTCCGCGAACAAGGTTCGCATGCGCGGCAACTGGGAAACTTCCCCGGCCAGGTTCTTTAGTTCCTGGGGATCTTCCTGGAGGTGGTACAGCAATTGGACCTTGAGTTCCGGATAGAGAATCAATTTCCAGCCATCCTGGATAACGGCACGCTGGGTATTCATGAAGGCCCCATAGATTGACTGGTAGCGAGATTTACCTCCCTTGAGAATCGGTAACAGGGATTGAAACTCGACCCCCTGCCGTTTCGAGTCTCCTGCCAGGTCCAGGCAGGTGGCCATCAGGTCCTGCACGTAGATGGGTTCCCCGGACCGCGTGTTGGGTTTGGCATTGGGCCCGACAATAATAAAGGGTGCCCGCAAGGAATGATCATACATATTCTGCTTACCCATTAGCCCGTGGTGTCCACAGGAAAGACCATGATCAGCGCTGTAGATAATCCAGGTATTCTCATCAAGGCCCTGCTTCTTTAGCTCGGCCAGGACACGTCCGATCTGCTGATCCAGGTGTGTAATAATGGCATAGTACTCCTGCCGATTAACCTTCACCGCATATTTCGTACGGGGGTAGGGAGCGAGGCTTTCGTCACGACGTGACGGGGTAAGGCCCGCGGTATCGTAAGGATGACGTGCATAGAACGGAGCCGGCAACTTGACGCTGGCCAACGGATATTTTTCCACGAACTCCTGGGGACTCTGCCGCGGATCATGTGGCGCATTAAATGCCAGGTACATGAAAAACGGTTTTGCCCCTGGCTGGCTGGCCTTGGCTCCTGCATCTCTTAGAAACGTAATGGCATCATCAGCCAATACTTCTGACCAATGACGCCCACCTTCCCAGAAACCACCAAACTTCTTATCAAACGGACTCCACTTGTCCGGCTGCCCCTGCACGGGACGATGATAACCTTCCTCATGATAGGGTGGTTTACGCGTGTCAGCAGGCATTCCAGGACGTTCATGCCGCACGTGGTCGAACAACCGGGTGGTATCCGCCTGGACATGCCATTTCCCGGTAAAGTACGTCTCGTAACCGAGTTGTTTCATTCGCGGCCCCCACATAAATCCAAGCTGGGACGAATCCCCGGAACTCTTTTTACGCCGTATCATCCGCAACTGTCCATCCGCTTTTAAAGCCCGCCACAACGTACTGCCCGTATTGAGCATCGTCCGCGAAGCAACACAGACAGCACCTTGCCAGGAACCCATGTTGTAGCAATGGGTAAACTGAACACCCCGACGAGCCAACTGGTCCAGGTGCGGGGTCTGCACCTGGGGATCATCATTGGGCCCCAGGGTGTCATAAGACTGATCATCCGCAAACAAGAAGAGGATATTCGGTTGCGCGGCCTCCACCGCGGGCACGCAGAACAGGAACAGGAGGACAGCAATGATTCTCATCTGTTAAGTATTCCTTCTTTTGTTGCATCACCATCGGAAGCTCATGGCAATCTACTTCAATCCAAGTTGTTCTCGGAGCCAGCGAAAGACCAGTTCACGATGCCCGGCCCCAACCCCGTGTCCTGAAAATGGATAGACCCGGTATTGCTTCTTTCCCGGGACACGGTTGTAGAGCGTGAAATTGGTACTGGGCGGACAGACAGGATCCTGGAGTCCAACTCCCATGAAAACGGGGCAGCGAATCCAGGGAGCCAGGTTCATGGTATCGAAATAGCTGAGCGTACGTAATGTCCGTGGCCAGGTCCGTTTTTCTTTCGCCGCGATCCACTGATCCATTTCCGGCCAGTTACTGGTTTGGAAATACCTGACGAAATCAGCCATGAAAGGAATATCCGGGGCACTGGCCGCGATACGAGGATCGAGTGCAGCGGTCGCAAAGCTGAAGCCGCCACCCTGGCTCCCCCCCATGATCGCAATGCGTTTCACATCGACTTCCGGGCGTGAAACCAGGAAATCGACTGCCCGCAAGCAATCCAGGTAGGCACCGCGATAGTAATAGTCCTGCTTGTCATCCAACCCACGGATCCAGTAGTCCTGGGGCCGACCTTTCACATCCTGCTGGCTGTTCCCATGGCCACGTACGTTAAAAGAAAAGACCACCATATCCTCGAAACGATCGATGGGCCGCATATTCTGACCATACCCAGGGACTCGCAGGATGGCGGGATACCGACCAGGTTTCCGAGGCACCTCGTACCATCCTGCCACCCGAACATTGCCGAGACTGCGCATGCGCACCTCGTAAAGATCAACTCGGGCATCGTTCGCTGAGGGCTGGGGAATCACCTCGAACTGAGGATCCACCTGCTCAAGTTCCTGGCGAGCCTGGTTCCAGAACTCCTCGAAATCCGCTTCCCGGGTCGATGCAGAGAAAATCTTTTCCGGGGCATAGCCCAGCTGCATTCGCCGAGAAACTTCTCCATCTTCTCTGACAAATGAACACTGGGCAAAAAAGAAGCCCGGCCGCGAGGGCAAGAAACTGCTGCGAACGTCTTGCCGTTTTCCCGGGGCCAGGGTTAACGGCCTCGACTCGTGGTGAACATCTGTCTTTTCATCGGTTTGTATATTCCATTTAAGATGCCCAGAGATGACACGAGAAGATCTGTTTTCCAGCGTGGCTGTAAACTCCATTGGTTTTCCCGCCGGGAAGATGCCATCACCTCGGCCGCGTCCCAGTTGCAACTCGACGAGGTCTTTCCAGCTGGAGATACCTATCCGATAGGGACCGCGGTAGAGCCCGCCACGGGCCCCCGCATCGTGGACCCGCACGGCGATGACGTTTTCTTCCCCCCAGCGAACCAGCTTGCCAGGCACCTGGTAACTCCGGTTACGTTTCTGCCTGGTAATCTCGGCGCCCAGTGGAAATCCGGTTTGCCCAACAAGCTTTCCATTGAACCATGCCTGGTCAGCATCATCAATCAAACCGATCTGTAACGACAGGTGCTGGTATTCACGCAGGGTCGGATCTTGCTGCCAGTCCTCAGGGATCTTTACCTTGAGGCGATACCAGCCGTAACCATCGTAGGTTCGGTCCCATGCCTTGCCAACGCGTATGGTATTCCAGTCCTGGTCGTCCAAGGTACGACTGGACCATCGGGAATCATCCCCCTTCTTGAATTTCCATTCCGCGGCCAACGCAAGTCCTGGCTCCTGGTCCTCCGCCGAGACAGGCAGGCACCCAAGTCCCATCGCGAGCAAAACGATGTAACTCGCTGGAAGTTCTCTTCCCCAAACCACTTTCACAGGTATCCCCTTCATTCAGCATCACCAGGAGATTTCCGGGTGGCAAAGAAATCACCACCTTTACAGGATTCATCATCAGATCCCCAGTGAATGGTCTTGTCAACTTTCTGTAGCCGGGGAACATGTTTTGAACAGTGAATATATGCTTCTTCTACAGAGATCCTGACCCAGCGTTCCGGGCGCCGTCCTCCCTTGACCTGAAGGGCTTCCTGCACGGCACCTGGTATATCGTCACGTTGCAGAAGCTGTTCGTTATCAAGCACGTCCGCCTTGCCGTTAACGTGCAGACCGATTGTGGTTTCCAGGAAATCTACAAAAAGAAGACCGATGTGTGGATTTTCACTGATATTACCGAGGCTGGCATAAACCCCGTTTCCCCGGTACTCGGGATAGATCAATGTCTGGTTATCCAGGATCACCACGAACCCTGGAAGCCCCGCTCGAAACGAGCAGTCTGATTCTCCCTGCTTATCCGCCGTCGCCACGAACATCATTTCCTGTCGCTGGATCAACCGAATCATCCGTTCATTCAGATGGTCCAGCATCTGCGCATCATAAAAGGCATTTGCCCTGTCCGTACTGTCGTATTGCTGCTGCAGTACGTGTTCACCGTTGGACCCGGGCTTCATTCGACTAATCCTTTACCTGTATGGCATTCCGCAAGTGGTGGCGCACAGCCCGTCCATCTAACCGCAATTGATCGTTCCGTCAGAGACGGGCCCAGGCAACCAGGGCACTGGTAATTTTTTTTTGCCGAGGCCCCGTGTAATTAATTACAGCAAAACGTCTGGTACTTAAATCTACCACGACATAGCTGATAAATCCTGAAAGGGAGCCTCCGTGCGAGAAGGCAACCAACTCCTTCGACTGGGTGTCATGCCTGAGTCCCAGCCCAAATCCATAAGGTCCCGTACTACGTTCAGATTGCGTTGCTGTCATTTCCTGCCAGCTCTTGCGGGAAAGTACGACCTGCTTCTCGAATTTCCCCTCGTCCAGGAGCATGGCAGCAAAGCGAGCCAGCTCCCGCGCCGGACTATAGATACTGCCTCCAATCAAAGCAAATCGTTGCCGCTTGCCCAGCAGATGGGGTGTGCTTGCGGAAACCTTCAACTGGTCCTGGTCCAAATGGTGTCCGGCCGCGATATTGCTGTGAGTGCCATGGGGAAAATACGTCGTACGGGCCAGCTGCAAGGGACGACACACATGCTGCTGCAGTAACATTTCCACTGGCATCCCGGTTGCTACTTCTGCCACGCGTCCCAGCACGCAGTAGGCTGCCCCGCTATAGGCGAAGCGAGTACCTGGTGCGGTACTCAACGGTTCCCGGGCAATCCCGTTAACCGATTCCTGCAGGGTCAGTTGAAAATCACGTATCCAGCGGGACTGGTTCCGGGTCATCTCGTCACGCTGGCTGTAAATACCACTCCGGTGGCACAGTAATTCTCTCAGCGTCGGTGCCCTTTCGGCGTCACCACCATCCTTGAGCCGCAGGGTTCCATATTGCTTCAACCAGCGATCAACGGGAACATCCAGTTCGAGCTTCCCTGCTTCTACCAACTTCATGATCAGTGCTGCAGACATCATCTTGGAGACCGATCCAATACAGAATAGCGTATCATCATCAACGGGCTGATTGCCCGAGACAGTCCGCACGCCGAAATTCCGACTGACTGGTGCGAGGCCATCTCCCCCGACCACGATTTGCGCCCCGGCAATCTTCTTCTCCTTGACCTGGCTGGCAACCAACTGCAACAGATGTTGGTATTTCTCCGCCGATATTTTCTTGGCATGCTTATCGCTGAGGCGCTGCCAGTATTCTTTCCAGTACTTGTCATAGTAATCATTGGCTGCTTCCTTGATGTGTTCAGGATCAACAACACGCGGCGCCGTCTTGGGATCGAAGCCGGCCAGGTGCCCTTGGCCTGCACGTTTTCGCGGGGAGACGAATCTCCAGGCAGCATTACCGAGGACATCTTCACACAACTTGGCAGCCACGGGATCATAAGCCTTGAGTTGTTTCCGAGTGTGAATGTGATTGTGATCGTGATCCATCGTACGATTCGTGTCATACCAGCATTGAAGCACCTCCGCCCAGTACTCTGCACGGTTCTTATGGGCGTAGCATTCCTTGGGGCCACCGAAAACGATCAGCACCTTGTCCTTGCTCGTCACCTTGACCGCGGCATGCGTTGGTTTGCCGTTGACGAGTATATCCCCGGCATCAAGACATTTCCGTATCAGGGCTGGTGACTGGTCAGGAAACGATGCCACGAGTGAATCGAGCAGGCTGACCGGCCTGGTACTACTGATCCGCCGATATCGCTGAGCTGCCCGCCCATCATTCCAGATTCCCTTGGCCTTCGCACGTTCGTACGTCTGGGTTAACCGTTCCTGGAGTGCCTTATCAAAACCTGCTCCATGGATCACGTGACCAAATTCATGAACCAGAATGCTTTCCAGTTGCATTCCGCCCTCGTACTCCAGCACATCCTCCTCGGCAAAGAGAACCACGGGACGATTATCTCGCCTGGTCAGGAAACCACGACTTCTCCAGTTATAGAAGTCGAGTTCCTTACCGGTTTTATCACTCTTGAACTGGGGCACCTCGGAAGTAAACTCCTGGTATCCCACCAGCACACAAAGAACTTTTTGCTCCCGGATTCGTTGAGCAATTTCCGGTTTAATACTCTTCATCATCATGTCAAACAGGTAAGCCGTTTCCTGGTGAGCATAATCCGAAACCTTCTCGGACGTGGCAATCAGGATATCCTGCACCCGGGTACACTTCTTGTAGAAGGTCCTGTCGAGCTTGTATTCTTTCGCCTCCGCGTCCGTCAATGGCTTAACCGGGGGCAAGGCCGCCAGGGAGCTACCTGCAGAAACACTGACCAGCATCATCGCGATCAACGCATAACAGAAAAGGCGAGCTGGCATGACAGGTTCTCCAATCTATCTTTTCCAGGCCACACAAGGTGCCCTGGAACACTAGTTACTTATCCAACAATTCGCTAATTTGTTGATCGATTTTTGCGGCAGTTTTCTTGGCCTGCACCAGGGGGACTCCAGCAGCGACACCTGGACGCTTATGTCCCACGTGACTTAACCAGGATTGATGCAGTACCGATTGCCGGGCGGAAACAAGCTTCAAAAGGTCCGCACGAGGAGCTACTTGCTTAATCTGCCAGGCCTGGGAGATCGCGTCGGCTAACACAGCATGTCCCTCGCTATTCACGTGGACACCATCAGGTGACATCGTAAAACCTGGATCTTTTTCTCGTTTCGTCGCCACGTATTGAATCACCGGCGTGTGCAAATCAATCACCATCGCCACGTGTTGCTTCTGCTCCATGATCCACTTCGCGTAACGTTTCAAAACTTCCTGATCATAGTTTTCATAGATTGCAAACCAGGCATATTTCTTCGCCTCGGGCCCTCGCAACTTACCCTGCTTGCGCAGCGGCAGGGGATCAAAAGCCGGCGGAGTCATGAGAATCAGCTTTGCACCCGCCTCATGAACTTTCTTGATCAGCCGCTTGATGCCCTGTTGATAGGTCGCAAATCGCTCCGCACTGAACGGGTAGTAAATCCCATCGTTCATTCCGTAGCAGGCCACCACGACATCAGGCTTTACTTTCGCCAGGGCTCGATCGAGTCGTTCGTGAACATCAGGACGAGGAAACGGATGATCTGGCTCGGAAAGGCCACAAGCCGTTTCACTGGGCAAGCCCAGGTTAATCATTTCCGGCAAGTTCGCCGTCCCACTCATCCGCAAACGTGTTTCGATAATCGAGATATAATGTCCCGTATTGGTGATTGAATCACCCAGGAAAAGAATCTTCTTGGCTTGCGTCGGAAACGGGGCATCTGCCCCCTGGACTCTCACATCGGAGCTACCCAGTAAGAAACTAGCCAGTAAAACAATGATCAACAGGTAACGATCTCGGGGTGCTGTGAACGCCATCCAATATCTCCCTCTCCTGGTAAGCACGAATATCTCCGTACAAACCGGCAATTCTCTGAAATTGATTTCTCTTGATTAAACCCTAACAAGTCCCACAAAGCAATGATTCGACACGGATCCCAACCTGTCTCGAGAGTGGCCAGGAAAACAGGAAAATGCTAATCTGGTACACACCTGGCAACAGGATTCCCAAAAGTCCTCGTGCATGGAAAGAGAGACACGTTGATCATGAAACAGCGATTCATCAAGGCGATTTTATACTTATTACTTGCCGCGACCTATCTCCCAGTTGCTGCCTGTTACAGCCAGGAATCCGCTTCTTCGCAGACGGCTGGTTTCTACAAGGATCTGTTCATGAGTGGTGGTGTCAGGTTAAGTAGCCGCAAGAGCCTGCCAGCCGCCGAATCCCTGGGATTATCCTACGAATACTATGCCGGCAAGGATGAAGCCAAGCAGAATGATTTGTTTTCCGGATCACCTACCGACACCACCGGCGTCCTGCTTTACCCGGTTGGTCAGCCGGGGTTTCGCATGCTGTTTGTCAATGGAGGTTCAGCGACGCT
>JAZADA010000411.1:0-10332 GCA_036124135.1 Planctomycetota bacterium
TCCTGGAAAAAGACAGTTCTACCGTGGTAAGGGTGGCTGCCGCCCGGGCCTTGTTACGGATGAAGAGGAACGAGCGAGCGGCACTTGCGGAATTGGAAAAAACGCTCGAAAGCCCCGAGCAATGGTCACGCCTCCATGCTGCGATTGCGCTCGACGAGGCTGATGAGCAGGCCCGACCGGCAATCGCCGCACTCAAGAAAGCACTCAAGAATCAACCCAACAAGTATATCACTCGCGTCGCCAACAAGGCCTTGAATGATTTGCTGGGCACCGAAAACAAGGTGAAATAACGTTTGCACCACGATTGATGTGACGCGCGCAAACAACCGTATCTTGCTGAAAGAAAAAGATGATAAAACAACTACCCCTCGGCTTATGCCTGTCCCTACTGTTTCTCGGCTGTACAGGAAGTGAACAGGACAAGCAGCCTGCAGAGCAGCCACCGGCTGACAAGCAACCGGCCGCCGAGAAAAACGACCAGGCCCAGGACAAGCCTCCTTCAGCAAGCCTCCCGGACAGGATCACGATCTCCCGGGAGACCACCCGCATCACGCAGCCCCTGGATGACGCCGGCTACGTCGACTACCTGCAAGCCCTCAATGACCAGGCTACCGAGGGAGTCACCCCGGAAAACAATTTCGAGGTTATCGTCCGGCAAGTCATGCCATTCGAGGAGATTTCCGAGAGCCTGCGCAGCGAGTATTTCCGCCTCCTCGGAATTCCCATACCGGACAAAAACAAGGATTTCTTCCAGGAATTTATCCAGTATGCACTGGAGCAAAACAACGATCCCAAGCAGGAAGACAAGGTCTACGAAGAACATGATCGCGTCACGATAAAACCGTGGACAGCTACCGAGCATCCACTGGCAAGCAAATGGGTCAAAATCCAGGAAAAACATCTCGACCAACTCGTGGAAGGTTCCCGGCGAGAAAAGTTCTACACGCCTTACCTGGCCGACATCGACGAGGAAACCGGGCCCATGTTCCAGGTGGTCAGCATGCTCCTACCGTCGATTCAGCAGCAGCGTGGGATTGCACGCGGATTAGCAATCCGAGCCCTGGGAAGAATCAGCGAGGAAGATCTCGATGGTGCCTGGAGCGACCTGCAAGCGATGCGCCGGATTTCCCGCCACGTCAGCCATGGTGTGACACTGATCGAGGAACTCGTCGCTATTGCCATCGACGGGATCGCGTTCAACGCGGAATTCCATGTCCTTAATTCCAGCGCGCTGACCGCGGATCAATGCAAGCGATTTTTCGCCGACCTGCAGTCCATGCCACCATTACCACCGATGGCTGACAAGATCGATGTGGGTGAGCGTTTCATGGGCCTGGACGCTGCCATTGCCATCGCACGTTCCACGCAGGGAAAAGACCAAATGGACGTGTTGAAACAGCTCATGCAATCATTGAAATTGATCGGCGCTCTCAGCGACGCCACGGTGACCCGCGATTCCATAACCCAGGTCGCCCTCCAGGAAGACGTCAACCAACAAGAAACCAGGCAAGTCAGCAGCCTTATTGATTGGAATGTTACCCTGCAGGTTCTGAACCGATGGTACGACAAGCTGGTCACCGCAAACCGTTTGAAAGACCTCGCGCAATGCCAGGCCGCACTCGAATCAATCGAGCAGGAAATCGAGCAGATGGCAGCCAAGCTCACCAACCCGGCCAGTCTACTGAAAACCCTGGGAACCCAGGGGTCTGCCAAGGCGATCGGCGAATCTCTCGGCCACATCCTGGTAGCGACCTTGTTACCCGCTACCAGCGCAGTTATCCGGGCCGAACGCAGGCATCTCGCTCACAACCAGGTTATCCTGGTTGGATTCGCGGTGGAACTTTATCGGCGTGATATGGGAATGTTACCCGTGGCACTGGCCGATCTTTCTCCTCGTTACCTGGCAGCGATTCCCAGGGATCCTCTCTCGGATGATCCCCTGAAGTACACCGTCAAAGACAAGAGTTTCCTGCTCTACAGCGTGGGGCTTAACGGTGTCGACGACCAGGGCAAAACCGGGCACGATGCGGAACAGGAAGAAGTCGCCATCCAGCCCGAATGGGATGACATCACCGTGCGGGTCGATCCCTAGCCACGGGTCGCCGGTAACCCAAGGCTGTCACTCGAGACGTTCATTCGTGCAGCAGGAACGCCCTGGCTTTCACGGCCCGGCTGTCGCCCCAGCCGTAGAACAGCAGCATCCCATCCACGATGCTGCCATCGGCACGCACGACCGGCTGAATGTTGTTGAATTTCCAACCCGCGTATTTCGTCTGATCCGTTGGCAGATCACGCAATTTATTCCACTGGTTTCCCTGGTCTTTCGACACCCAGTGTTCGATACGCCCACCTCCATGCCGGTCCATGTAACCACCTTTTAGGTAACCCTCCCCCACGGGCAGGTAAGCATGCAGAGCACCTGCCTTATCCCTTGCCAGGTAGCCACTGTTCCACTGGTGATTCGCATGGCAAATGGGAGTCTTGACCCACTCGCCTTTTACCCGTCGCACGTAGTAGTAACGATGCGATTTCAAGCTGTCCTCTGACACCACATGCAGGAACCCAGGCTGCCCATTGGAATCGAGAGAAATCACGGGAGGGATCCCTGCCCCTCGCCACTCCGTATCCCAGATCTGGCAATGTTTTTTCGAGTAGTCGATATCGACAGGAGTCTTCACGACCTGCCCATCCGCGTTACGTACAACGTGTGTCTGCAGGTCAATCTTCACGTAGGAAAGATTGTACTTCCACTCGTTGGATGCCAAGCCATCATAACGTGGGTTGAAGAACCGCTGGGGATCCGGGCTATTCTTGTTGTCGTCATAATCGGTGTAGACCACGTGCAGGTACTTACCATCCTTGCTGGGTAACTTGGTCTGGTAGGAAGACCAGTCCAGCCTCCCTTTGCTGTCCAGGTCCGTAACATCCTGCTCGGGACCGGCCCAGGTCTTGCCATCATCCTCGCTGATACGATAAGTCCAGGAACTGGTATGCCCGTCGGTTCGGTAATAGACCATTTCCCGGTTACCATGGACCCGGTAAACCGTGGGATAGGAAATCCTGGGAGCAATCTGCGCTGCCTTCTTCCAGGAAATTTCCTGCGTATCTTTTTCCACGGGTTGTGCCGAGATGAGATGGGTGCCGGGCGTCTTATGGCAACCATACAGCACGTGCAAATGATCCTTCTCGTCTGCCCAGATGACCGGGCTGTAATGATGGTCGCTCCTGCGTTTCCCCCCCAATCGCACGGGCTTCGAAAAGCTGCGATCGCGCGGACGATAGATGATCAACATCGGGTAGGCACTCCCCTTGTCATTGCTGGTCGGGCGCGCATCCCCGTTGTAAACGATATAGAGCTGGTCCTTCAGCAAGAGTGCCTGGGGACGCTGCCGGCAATCGTACAGCATCTTGAATTTTCCACCCCGGGCAAACGCCACGGCCGTGGTACCCGGCTTGGCCTGCGGTTGCCCTTCAACATTCGCCGGCAGCGAGATGGGCAGGCAGCCGATCAGGATCAGTCGCAATATCAATCGTTTCACTTTTCCGGACTCCTGGATCGATGGGAAGCATGTGCTGCACCCAGTTTACTTGAAATCCTGGCTGGTGTCTGGAATTGCAGTTCCCAGGC
Organism: Planctomycetota bacterium; assembly: GCA_036124135.1. Classification (GTDB taxonomy): domain Bacteria; phylum Planctomycetota; class Planctomycetia; order Pirellulales; family Pirellulaceae; genus JAZADA01. Next base: position 3,629 of record JAZADA010000411.1, read on the forward strand.
AACTGCGGCGGCAAACACCATAAACCAGCCGGTTCGCATACCTGCCATTAAATCAACTTGATCAATGCTTCCGTTCAGGCCAGAATAATAAGCACTTGCCCATCCCTAGTGACCAGGAATGATCCTCCATGCCAGCCCACCATGGCCATCCATCGAACCTCTCGCGACGCGAGATCATGCGACTGGGCCTCGGTGGTCTCTCGGCACTCTCGATTTCCGACCTGGTTCGCCAGCGATCCCACGCCAGGGAGGCCACCGATCAGGACACGGCCGTCATCCTGGTCTGGCTCCCGGGTGGTCACAGTCACCTGGAAACATACGATCCCAAGCCACAGGCCACGTCTGATTTTCGCGGACCCTACCAGCCGATCAAGACGGTCGTCCCGGGCATGGAGCTTTGCGAGCTCCTGCCTCACCACGCGCGGGTTGCCGATCGATTCAGCCTGCTGCGCAGCGTGGTGCATACCGGGTTCTGTCATCAGCAGGGAACCCACCAACTGCTCACCGGATTCCCCGAGCGTGTGCTTCGTCGCAAGCCACTCTACCCGGATCTTTTTTCCGTCACCAACAAGCTGCGTTACCGACCGGATCGCCAGGTTCCCAACTACGTGGGAGTGGGTCCGGTCAATTTCCTGGGCCCCTCTTACCTGGGCAATGCCTACGATGTTTTCTCGGTCACCAACGATCCGAACCTGGACAATTTCTCGGTCAACAATCTTAACCAGGCAGACCAGGCAACGGCCACCAACATCTCACGACGGATTAACCTGCGCAAGCAACTCGATCAACTGAAACAACGAGCTGATTATCTCAGCCGGATGGACACCCTCGATTCATTCGAGGAACAGGCTTTCAACGTGCTGACCGGATCCGCTGCTACCAACGCCTTTAACATCAAGGCAGAAACAGACGCCACGCGAGACCGGTATGGGCGCAATCGCTGGGGACAACAACTACTACTTGCTCGCCGCCTGGTTGAGTCAGGCGTCGACCTGGTGACCGCGCAGTTCTCCGGTAGCCTCTGCGGTGGCGTCGGCAACTGGGATGACCATGCCGTCAACGCCAACTGTTTCGAGGCCATCAAGTATCGTCTCCAGTTCCTCGACCAGGCCGTGGCTGCCCTGGTCGAAGACATCTACGAGCGTGGCCTGGATCGCCGGGTCCTGCTGGTCGTCACCGGTGAATTCGGACGCACTCCACGCATTAGCTACAAGGCAAGTACCGGCAAACGTATCGGCAGTGCACCGGCCGGTACCGTCCAGCCCGGGCGAGATCATTGGCCACGGGCAACCTCGATCCTGTTTGCCGGAGGTGGCATGCAAACCGGCCAGGTCATCGGGCGCACCGACATGCGCGGTGAAGACCCCGTGGAACGAATCGTCGGACGAGGAGATTTCCTGGCCACGATCTACCAGCACCTGGGGATCGACTTCAAGCATACGGCCTTCAAGGATTATTCCGGCCGACCGATTCCAATCATGCTCAGCGAGGGATCCCCCATCAAGGAACTGGGACCGGTTCAGCCCTCCTGATCAAACTCATTCACAGGCTTTCCAGCAGGAGTTTCGCCCATGCCGTTCATCCGCCCCACCTGCCTGGTTGCCATGCTCATGGTGACGACCAGCATCCCCCCCCTGCTGCAGGCACAGGACGAAAAAGTAATCCTGGAAAACTACCGCAAGGCGGCGATGAACGCCGGCCAGGCAGCGGCAGGTAAGACGGTCTTCGAATCCAAGCAGGCCGCCTGCGCGAAGTGCCATGCCCTGGCAGGTCAAAAACCGCTGGCCGGCCCTAACCTGTCCGTGATCGGTGACAAGTATGCCCGTGATCAATTGATCCAGTCCGTCCTCGAACCAAGTGCACAACTTCATCCGGACTACGCGTCCCAGGTCGTGGTCACGCAAGACGGCAAAAGCTTTACCGGCATCCTGCGCCAGCAAACCAAGGAAGAAATTCAGCTACTTGATGCGGACAGCAAGCTCGTACGAATTGCCCGCAAGGACGTCGACGAACAAACCCGCAGCAAGACGTCACTCATGCCTGCCAATCTCTACAAGGCGATCAGCCAGCAGCAGTTCGTTGACCTGGTCGAGTACCTCACGACCCTGCGGCAAAAAGACGGACAGGCCTACCCGGGAATGCCAACCAACATCCCGGCTGTCGCCAAGCCTGCGTCGGTCGTGCCACTGCACAACGAGGCCATGCGATTTGATCACCCGGTCTGGATCATTGCCAAGCCGGGAACCACGAGCACCTACCTGGTGGTCGAGCAACAGACCCGACGTGTCTACCAGTTGACCAAGAGTCCCGACGGAGATCGCAAGGAACTGTTTGCCGACCTCAGCCACGAGGCGATCACGGGAAAATTTGAAGGCGTCCTCTGCCTGGCCTTCCATCCTGATTTCCTCAGCAACCGCAAGTACTACCTGAACTACCATGTCCAGGAAGACGGAATCTTCTCGCCGGTCATCGTGGAACGCCAGGCCACGCGGGATCTCGGACGCGACGTGGGCGGCGCCTCACGACGACTATTAAAAATTCCGCAACCGACCGTACTGCACTGGGGCGGGATGCTTGCCTTCGGACCCGATGGCTATCTCTACATCGGGGCCGGTGACGGAGGACCGCAGGAAGATCCGTTGGGCAATGGCCAGAACCTGGGCCTCTTCCTGGGAAAAATTCTTCGCATCGATGTTGATCAACGGGACCCAGGCAAGCCCTATGCCATCCCCGGCACGAATCCATTCAAGGATGCCGGCGCGAAAGTAAAACCGGAAATCTGGGCCTACGGATTTCGCATGCCCTGGCGATTCAGCTGGGATTCCAAGACCGGCGAAATGTACGTGGGTGACATCGGCCAGAACCTGTTCGAGGAAGTGAACATGCCTCGACTGGGCGAAAACCACGGCTGGAACGTGCACGAGGGATTTGCACCGTTCTCCAAGCAGTATCGCCGCGAGGGAGAAACGTTTACACCACCGGTCGTCTCCTATCGTCGCAACAAGGGCGTCTCCGTAACGGGCGGGTATGTCTACCGGGGATCCCGCAGCCCGTCATACGTCGGCGCTTATATCTTCAGTGACTTCGAGTCGAAGACGATCTGGGCCATGACGCAGGAAAATCGGAAACTGACCAGGATCCGCAGGATTGGTTCGGTTCCAGAAAAGCCGGCTTCCTTCGGTGTTGCGCCAGACGGGGAATTGTTCATCGTCGGCTACCAGGGGACGATCTACCGCCTGGTGCTGGACGAGTCGGTCTTCGAGTAATGATCCGCTCGGCTACGCGTCCGTGATCAATTCCCACTGATCACTGCCACATTGGTCACAACAGAAGACATCCTGGTCCGGCAACGGTTCGAGCAAGGCCGGATCCACGCCCTCCTTCCAGGCCAACTTGCCCGTGTACTGGCAGTCACGACAATACGTGGGCATGGCAGCTACCTCGGTCACGTGGTTAAGAAAGTCTCGATGGGGATGCCTGAGGTACCGAACCAGGCCCGTGACCGTTCCACACAATTTCCAGAAATTAAAGAGGGCCGACAAAGCACAAACGCTGATGATCAGGATAGCCACGATCTTCATGAAATCCATCTCCTGCAGATCGATTTCAGCCAGCAATTGGCTAATCAGCAAATCATTCGAGACCGGGAATAACAGACCTGACATGCTCGCTACGTTTCCCCGGTAAGAGTATCGATTCCACGCCAGGCAAGCCGGCCGCAACTGCAGAGCACCCGGTATCCTGACCTGCCTATTGTCTGATTTCCCCCCTCCCCAGGCAAGCAACCTAATTCGTTTTGAAGCAGGTAAAAGCTACGCAAACCGTTAGATTTCATTAGAATAAGTGCATGCCTTTAATACTTCCCTATCTGCCGGCACATCCACCGCTTCACGGTGAGAGACGATTCATCCCGGTGGGAATCTGCCTGGTGACCGCCCTGCTACTGGTCCTGCCACCAGTACTCTCAGCAGCAGAGGACGCCGAGGGCATCAAGTTCTTTGAATCACGTATCCGTCCGGTGCTGGTCGAACGCTGCTTCAAGTGCCATAGCCAGCAGGCCAAACCACCCAAGGGCAAACTGCGACTCGACTTCCCCCGGGGATGGCTCGGCGGTGGGGAATCCGGGCCGGCACTGGTGGCAGGCAAGCCAGCGGAAAGCCTGCTTATCTCGGCGTTAAAATACCAGGACTACAAGATGCCGCCCGGGGGTAAACTGCCGGCAGCCATCGTCAAGGATTTTTCCACGTGGATCGAGATGGGGGCTCCTACCCCGGCAACTTATGGTGCCAAGTTCTCACCAGCGGCCCAGGAAACAATCGACTGGACAACAGCACTCGATCACTGGGCCTACCGACCTCTCTTGAAATCGCCGCCACCGGCCATTCGTTCCGCGAACTGGGCCAGGAATCCGATTGATCGCTTCATCCTCTCTGGGCTGGAGCAAAACAACCTGGATCCCCCAGCTCAGGCTGACCATGCCACTCTCATTCGTCGAGTGTATTTCGATCTGACGGGCCTGCCACCCTCACCGCAGGATCTGGCCAGGTACCGTGCGGTACTCAAGCACCCCGGGGGCTATCGCCAATTGGTAGATGCCTTACTCGATTCGCCACATTACGGAGAACGCTGGGGGCGGCACTGGCTGGATGTTGCGCGTTATTCCGACTCGAACGGAGCTGACGAAAACAAGCCGTACCCACTTGCCTGGCGGTATCGAAACTATGTCATTCGTCAGTTTAACCAGGACACTCCCTACGATGTATTTGTCCACCAGCAGATTGCTGGCGATTTACTGGCTCCGCAAACGACCGCAATAACCAATGATCAAATCAACGCTACGACTTTCCTGGCACTGGGCGTCAAAATCGATGCCGAGCAGGATCCTGAAAAGAAACGTAGTGACATGATCGACGAACAAATTGACACCATCGGTCGTGCTTTCCTGGGGGTTACGGTTGGTTGTGCCAGGTGCCATGACCACAAGTTTGATCCGTTTACCACGGAAGACTACTATGCGATGGCTGGAGTTTTACGAAGTACCAAGCTCACGAATGTTAACCTGAAGTCCGATGAGCAACCGGTACTCAAGAAACGCAATGAAGAGATAGCGACACAGCGTCAGAAACTGCTGAATGATGTCGGCCGGCAACTCGGACAGTTGGCCATCGAAAAGCCGACCGATTACCTGCGCCATGTACCGACCATCGTGAAATGGCAAAACACCCAATTTGATGCGGAACTTCGGATTCGACTTGCGACAACAGCGAACCGTCCCCTGCAGCCTGTCGGTGATCTCATCAAGCTGAATGACGGAGGTCGAATCCAGCGGATCCAGGCAGAGACTTTTGCCCGGGGCAATTTTGGTATTGTCACCGACGGATATGGTAAGGGGATCGGTATCATCTCTGACAAGAATGGTTCCGGCCTGCAAACATTTGAACATGATCTGAACGTACCAACAGCCGGGATCTATCAGCTCGACATACGTTACGCTGCGGCTGCAGCGCGTCCAGGCAAGCTGTTCCTGAACGGGAAACTGGTCAAGGATGGTGCCGTTGGCAAAGTTACCGGGGGCTGGAATCCGGAACATCAAAGATGGCATGTCTCCGGCAGGTATGCATTCCAGGCCGGCGCAAATGTGCTTCGATTTGAAGTGCAGAATGTCATGTCCCACATTGATCAAATTTCCCTCGCGCCTGTTCTCGATGATGCCTTCCTGACCCGGGAGGCGGAACGTTATGATCGCGGTGACTTCTCCCGAATCAAGGACAATTACGGAAAAAACATCGGTATCGCTGCAACTTCCCGAAGCAATGAAATCAGCTTCATGGAATTTGATATCGCCACGACAACCAAGGGTCCCCATTTACTTCAATTTCGATATGCGGCTGATGCCTCCAGGCCGATGGCTATTCTTCTCGATGGCAAGCGCATCAACAAAGAAGCGTTCAAAGAAGTCACCGGGGGATGGTATCCCGAACATCAGAAATGGATGACGGAGGCGACCATCGATTTAACCCAACCGATGCATACCATCCGCCTGGAAACCACCAAGGTATCTGTCCACATCGATAAAATGAGACTTGTCCCGCTGAACACCGCGAGTGAATTACCATCACCTTCGAAAGTAGCCAAGGACAATCAATTAAATCCTGCCTCACTCCAGCGCTGGGTGATTGCCTGCCAGGAAGTCACCACGAAAATTCCGGAAGTTGCAAATTGGCTTAAACAGGGAGGCAAACCTCCCACCGGGCTATCTGCCTTGAGCGAAGAAGAATTGAAGACACTGCTATCAAGGCCGGCGCACACCGGTGAATTACAACCAGGTGACAAAGCCACTCTTGCTGACCTTGACGACGAATTGAAGAAGAACAATGAACGCCAGGCGGTCCTGGGAAAGATCGTCGCCATGGCTGTAGGTGAGGGTGACATCAACGACATGCCGATTCATGTTCGGGGTAGTCACCTCCAGGCAGGCGCCATCGTGCAGCGACGTGCTCCTCGCTTGCTCACCGATACAAAGCCTGAATTATTCCCAAAGGACGAGAGCGGCAGGCTTCAACTGGCTCACGCGATTACTGGAAGCAAGACACCGCTTGCAGCCCGTGTCATTACCAACAGAATCTGGCGATGGCACTTCGGCAAGGCCCTGGTGCGCTCCACCGAAAATTTTGGTACTTCCGGTGAAACCCCAACCCATCCGG
>JAZADA010000412.1:0-7985 GCA_036124135.1 Planctomycetota bacterium
TGATCAACCTGTGATTTCAGGCAAGCACCTGCTTGATGACCTTGCCGTGCACATTGGTGAGACGGCGCTCCAGGCCATTGTGATAGAACGTCAGGCGCTCATGATCGAGACCCATCAGGTGTAGTAACGTCGCGTTAAAGTCAAAAACGCTTGTCTTATCGACCGCTGCCTTGAAGCCAAATTCATCACTTTCGCCATAGCTAAAACCTGGTTTTACCCCGGCACCCGTCATGAAACAGGTAAAGGCGTTCGGGTTGTGATCTCGTCCGGTTCCATTGGCTTGCAGGAACGGCATCCGCCCAAATTCCGTGGCCCACACGACGAGCGTATTCTCCAGCAGGCCGCGTTGGCGGAGATCCGCGATCAGGGCCGCCGTCGGTTGATCCATAATTTCTGCCTGCAAGGGATGGGTCTTGGCGATATTCTGGTGCGAGTCCCAGTTGGTAATCCCATTGCCGCCCGAGGGATCGCTTCCATTGAACAACTGGACCACGCGCACCCCTTTTTCGATCAGTCGCCGAGCAAGGACACAATTCCTGGCGTATTCTTTCTTCAAGTCCGAACCTTCATTGATCCCATAGGCCTTCATCGTGGCCATCGTCTCCCCGGAGATATCCATCATCGCTGGCACGGAAGTCTGCATTTTCCCAGCGAGTTCGTAACTGGCAATACGTCCTGCCAGGTCTGCATCTCCTGGGAACTGTCCCAGGTGACGCCTATTCAAATGCTTGAGCAACTCGACCGTGCGTTGGTCCGTGCGCCGGGTATACTCCCGTGGTCGCACGAGATTGGAAGGCGGGTTCTTGGCGCTAAAATCCGTAGCCTGGAACGCCGCGGGCAAAAAGCCACTGCCAAAATTATTCTTGCCGCTCCGGGCCAATCCACGCGGATCGTTAATCGCCACGAAAGCCGGTAGTTCCTGTGCGACGGTGCCCAGCGCATAGGTCACCCAGGCACCCATCGAGGGAAAACCTTCCATGGTAAAGCCGGTATTGAAGAAGTTCTCGCCCTGAGGATGCGCACTGGTTTCCGTGTGCAAGGCATGAAAGAAACAGAAGTCATCAACCTGCTTGGCCAGGTTAGGAAGCAACTCGGAAACCATTTTGCCGGTCTCTCCACGCGGCTTGAATTCCCAAAATGGCTTAGCAATATTCCCCGAGGGACCCTCGAAGGTCACCGCTGGTAGGCTGGGTGGCTTTTGTCCGTGCAGCCGAATCAACTCCGGCTTGTAGTCAAAGGTATCCACGTGACTCACCGCACCCGGGCAGTAAATCATCAACACCTGCTTGGCAGGGGCCTCGTAATGTGACTGGCGTGACGCATAAGGATTACCTGGATCAATCTGCGGACGCAGTGGCGTCTTGCCACTCACGGTTTCGGCATCATCCGCCAGCAGTCCGTCATCGGAAAGCAATCTAGCCAATGAAAGGCCGCCCATCGAGAGGCCGGATTGGCGCAGGAAGTTGCGGCGATCCAGCAGGGCACGTCCGTGCGTCGACAAGGCTTCAGCAGGATTCTTCATGACGTCCAGGACTCTTACTCCACCCTAGGGTAAAAACACGAATTCATTCGAATTGATCAGTGCCCGGCAGACGATCGCCAGGCTCTCATCCTGCGCCACCTTGCTGCATATTTCCAACTCATCGGCAGACGGATCTCGATTCAGCAACAACTGGAAGCATTGTTTGATTTCACGCGACAGGTCTCCGCCACTGTTCGCCTGGGCCCGCTCGGCAATCAACCGGGTCTGCTCCACGATAAACGGGCTATTGAGCAAATTCAGGGCCTGCAACGGCGTCGTTGAGACCGGTCGCCGTGCCCGGATCTGCCCACAGTCGGGAAAATCAAAAGCGGTAAAGATCTGGTCGTCGACGCGGCGAAACCGTTCCTGGTAGAGCAGTCGTCGCCACGTTTGTGGGCCATGGTTATCCACGACTTCCCACTGGGCGTAGCGTTTCTTGACGTTATGAATTCGATAACTGATTCCACCGAGCGTTCGATCCAGGGAACCTGACGAGAGCAAAATCGCGTCACGAATCACTTCCGCCTCGTGGCGTCGCGGCGGAAAACGCCACCACAAGCGGCAATCCGCATCCACTTTCAGGCAGTCCTCGCGCGGCACATCCTGCTGCCGGAACGCTCGGGACATGACCATCCTGCGGATCATCGTTTTCACCGAATAAGCACCACTTTTGTCGTCCGTTGGTTTGATAAACTCCGCGGCCAGCCAATCCAGCAACTCCGGATGACTGGGCCTGGCGCCCGCTTTGCCAAAATCACTGGTGGTGGAAACAATTCCCTGGCCAAAGACGTGGTGCCAGATCCGGTTCACCATGACGCGCGCGGTTAACGGATGATCTCCAGCAACCAACCATTTGGCAAACGCGGTGCGCCGCACTCGCCCCGGGGCATCCCCTGCGATCCCCAGTTCACTGCCGAACTCTTCCAATCCTGCCGGGAACACCTCCGGGCCCGGACTTTCGGGACTACCTCGACGCAGGACATGGGTCTTCGCAGGCTGGACAAACCTGGCCACGAAACTGGGCTGTGGCCCCTCGGCAACCAACTGTTCGATCAAGCTGGTGAGCCTGCTGACCACTTCACGACGCCTTGGATTATTCTTTAGCTGTTGAGTTGCGGCATAGGTGCCACCCACCGGCTTCCAGGCACCTTCGGCATCACGAATTTCGACACGATAGCCGGTATAGGCCTTGGGGTTAAGCCCCGTCAGGTAATCGGTCTCGTAAAAATCCTCGCGATTCGTACTCATGCGAACCATGTTGATCTGGCGTGGTTGCTGGAACGTGAACTGGACCCAGGGTCTTTCCTTGCCCTTGTTCGGGGCACGTGCATTCCATGCCTGGGTTCCATACTCCCCATCGTTGATCAAATCAATCGGACCACGGACGTTATCAAACTTACGGAGGCTCTGGACCTGCACTCCGTTAGAATGATGTACGAGGTTCTTTTCCGGATCCTGTGGCCCAAACACTTCCATTTCGTCGACCCGAACATAAGGCCGCGTGAAGAGCACCCTGATCTCTCGAGTCGTGACGGGCTTGAAATGAAATTCCTCGAGGTTATGCCAGTCCTCGATCCATGCACCACCCTTAGCGAGAATACTCCGTTGCGCAGCAATCTGGGTTTCCAGTTCGCGGGCTCGCACCTGGCGTGGATGATCTTCTGCATACTCCGGCAAGCGACTGCCAAACTCAACGTCCTGGAAGACGGCCGTCATGGAGTAGTAATCCTGGATTGAAATCGGGTCAAACTTGTGGCTATGACACCTTGCACAGCCAATCGTGGCTCCCAGCACCGATGCTCCCACCGTCTGCATGATTTCATCCATGCGATCAGCACGCGCCTGTCTGCGGGCAGATGCTTCCGCCCCAACCGTGGCAACGGGGACATGCGATCCGGAGACAAGGAATCCCGTGGCATCTCCCATGCCCACCGTATCCCCAGCAATCTGCTCGAAGATGAAACGGTCATAGGACTTGTCTTCATTGAAGGCACGCACCACATAGTCGCGGTATACCCAGGCATTCTTGCGATACATGTTACTTTCTGAGCCATTGGTTTCTGCCCAGCGAATCACGTCTAACCAATGCTGGGCCCAACGCTCTCCAAAGTGTGGCGAATCCAGCAATCCATCGACCAGATCTGCATAGGCCTGGTCCGGGTTCTCCTTGCTGGCTGCCTGGAATGCCGCCACCTGCTGCGGGGTGGGAGGCAACCCGGTGAGCACCACGGACAGGCGGCGTATCAAGGTACGTGCATCGGCTCCCGGGGACATGGATATCCCGGCCTTGGCGAGACTTGCTCGCACAAAAGCATCTATCTCCTGGCCCTGTAATTTTTTCCCGCCCGGCACCGCTGGTCGCACAACCGGCTGAAATGCCCAATGCGTAGAACGCTCTCGCGGAACGTCCTTTCCCATCTGTCCCGGCCAGTTCACACCTTCCTTGACCCACCGTTCGATGAGTGCCACCTGCTGCTTGCTAAGCAGCTCGCCTTCCGGTGGCATCCGAAAATCCGGATCGGTGGCCTTGATTGCGGCTAACAACGTTCCCTTGGATGGATCGCCAGGCACGATAGCCGGTTCACCATAATCACCTCCACGAAGCAACGATGTGCGGCGATCAAGGCGAAATCCTGACTCTTGCTTCTTTGGCCCATGGCATCCCACGCAACGGGATTTCAGAATGGGCGCAATTTCTCGCTCGAAATCGACCTGCTGGGCAAAACCGAGTGGCGAAACAACCAGCAGCAAGGTAATCGTGGCTGCCAGAAGCCGAACGATCCCTACCGCTTCACGATGTACAATGTGCAAGGCAAACATATTGGTCACATTATATTCCAGGCAGCTTTTTTTACCAATCAGGCGATCATCGACGCGAAAACAAGTGACCGGCAGTCTCTACTGCTTTACCTTTCTCTCGCCTGGCGACCAGATGACCGCGGAAGTAATACCCAATGTCCGTGCCGAACCTCCCACGCCTGTCTTTCCCCACTGGGCTCCATAGTGATAGAGAAATAGAGTGAGGATTCGGCCGTCCGCCAGTTCCAGGGAACAGGGACTATGCATGGTCTGGTGCATGGCCCACCGAAACAGGGTAAACCGCTTGTCCCAGTCCCAGGTTTTGCCGTGATCGCGACTGACAACCGCCTCGATTCCATGATAGACCTTACCTTCCAATTCCCCCATGCGCGCTGCATAGGTCATCAGGATGCGCCCATCTTTAAGCGTGATCAGATCCGTATGAACCTTGCCGTACCGGAAATGCACCTGGTGGTCTGTCCATGTCTTTCCCTCATCGGACGACCGCGCGGTCGTGATCCTCCGCCAGTGATCGCTAAACGACGGAAAGTCCGCAGGCTGAGCGGTGCGCAGCGAAACGACGAGGGCCCCGTCCCTGGCTCGCGTGATGGATCCCTCGGAAGTTTGCCATTGCGGTGGCAGCCAGGTCCCTTCCTGCCATGTTTTCCCGCCGTCCCGACTTCTTCGCAGCAACGATTGCGCCCTCCACTGCACAGGTCCATGTGGTTCCCCGGTTGCCATGAAAATCGCAGACACGACATCTTTCTCCACGAGGACACTCCCCTTGTGATAAGTGATTCTGCCATCACTCAAACGCGGAAACGGCTTCTTTTCAGTCCACTTTTTTCCCGCGTCGTCACTGTGGCACAGGAAGCCGTCGTCATCCCCTGGAATGATCATGAGTCGATTTCCACCGAGGCTCACTAGTTGCGGGCGTTCCAAGCCACGGTGAAACTCGACCGGCTGACTCCATTTCTTCCCCTCATCGGAGGAGTAAGAGAGGAACGATCCTCGCTGCTCCTTGTCCGTTCCATCCAACCAACCGGTCCCAATCATCGCAATGCGACCATCGCCCAACCGGCACATGGTCGCGAATTTCATGGAGTGCACGAGAAACGTGTAGCTAACCCCTTCCTGGTAGACTGGACCTCCCCGATTTTCCTGTCGAATCGCGATCGGCATATGCGGCGTGATAAATCGATTCGGGTCAAATTCCGCCGAGGCATTGCGGGCTGCCATGGTCTTGAGTTTTTCTAACGGCAGCGTATCACGCGGAGTCGGCACCTTCCTGGGCGTGGAAGCATCGCGACTGGTCGGCAAACCCGCATCTTGTCCAGGAACTTTCGGCACCCCTGTAAGTACCAACAATACCAGCAACGATATCCTGAACATGACTCAATCCTCCTGGATCAGTACCTGGCAGTTCACCCCTGGCCTCGAGCCAGTCTCGACAGCAACGCATAATAGCACAAACCGGACACCATTCCACTTAAGCAACCACTGCATTCGACCGATGATTCTTGTCCTCTGGGTAGACGTCGACTGCATGGTCCCGGATACTTGTCGATTATTCGCCCAGCTCCCGAAAGGATCGTTCGATGCTAACCAAACCAGGCTTCATGCTTGCACTACTGGTAACCGTCTTGCTTCATTGCACCACGGAACTGATGGCCCAAACTCTCTATCAACCTAAATTGGTCAATAACAAGACGCAGCAACTGCACGACTTCCCCATGGGTGTTTTATCTGCAACCGGGCGTCTCTCTGATGGAGAACGCGCCATCCTGGTTATGGACATCGGCCAGGAGGGTGTTGCGGACCGTGGTGGTTTACTCAAGGGCGACCGCATCGTCTCCATCAGCGGTCAACGCCCTGGACCATTTTCCATGAAAACCGATGCTGGCCTGAGCGGACCGCAAGAATTACTGGCCCGGGCCATCGAGCGTGCATCCGCCGCTCCACCTCATCAAGTAAAACTTACCGTGCAACGCAAGGATCAGTTACAGATGCTAACCCTCACGGTTGCTGCAGCGGCGCCCTTTGCCGAGAGCTTTCCGGCACGCTGCGAGAAACGACAAAACTACCTGTCAGGCATTGCTAAGCACCTTGTGGAAATCCAGCGAAAAGACGGTAGCTGGCGACCCGGGGTCGGTGGTGACGCCGACGTTTACATGTCAGCCTTCTGCGCCCTGGCCGTACTGGCTGACGACAAACCCGCTTACCGCCCAAGCGTCGAACGAGCCATCGGCTTCATTCAGCGCAAGTCTATCGCCACGATTAATCCGCAGGATGCCACGGTCGGTCCCAAGAGTTGGCAAACCGCCTCGTCAGCAATCTTACTGGCAGAGTATCATCTCGCTACCGGCGACCAGAAGGTCCTGGCGGACCTAAAAAAGTGCTGCGACTTACTCGCTGCCCGCGTTTCGGAGCACGGCACGATGGGGCATCATTTCATCGTGGGTTATAGCGGGGGAGGCCTGGTCATCATTAACACTCAGGCCCACCTTGCCTGGGCGCTTGCTGCCAAGTGTGGCTACCAGGTCGACAGGGCTGCCTGGGAGCGATCAGCGAAAGAGATCCGCAAATCGATCGACAAGAAGACCGGCGGCATCGGCTACTCGTCGCGGGCGCCCTGGAGTCCCGATATCGCTGCCCGCACCGGCGCCATGGCCGCAGCACTGGCAATCGCCAACAAGGAACCCAAGCTGGCCCGTCAGCTCTCAAATTCCCTGGCAACCTACCAGGGACGCATGCGCCATGCACATGCCATGTCTTCCATTGGATTGATCTACGGGATGGCAGGCCTCAAACTGGTCGACGGCCAGGCGCACCAACGGGTCATGCAACAATGGATTCCGTACCTGGAACTGTGTCGCAACACGGTCGGCTCTGCGGTCTACTTTGGTGGCAAACGCAATTACGGCGGCGATCAATACCTGGGCCTACATCCCATTGGCAACGCCACCGTCGGCCTCATGTTGGCCAGTGGAGATTCGAAACTGTTCATGCATGGTGGGCAGCGAAAGAACTGGCTGGGAGCTCGCACAAGATAGCCGCTCCGGATCAGTACGAAGTCAATGACACACTGACCGAGGCCGTTGCCCCTATTGTTTCAGGATGTCCCGATGACCTTCAGAAAGTCATCCCTGATGCAGCCAGACACCAGATAGACCATCCCTTTGCTTCTGCAATCCGTTAAGAGGTGATGAATACTTTTGTTTCATCGTCTTTAGTGGATTGATCCTGCTCGTTGTCTCGTTCATTTTGGAACTGTCCAACTACCGAAAGTGACAGCGAGAGTGCATTAAGCCAGTTAATCTCTCCCTTTGCCTTACTCTGCAATATTAGACTCCTTATCCCTGAACTTCTTTAAACCCACACCTGGAGTGCACGGAAAATGGATACCTGATCGGATGCATGATTGAACCAGCACTCTAACATTGACTATTGTACGGTTACTTGTTTTATTGGCATAGATCCGCGAAACACCCTCCAATGCAACGACCTTCCGCACCCGAACACCTGTTGGATAGACGAGCACAAAGACCATTTTCAAGCACAATAAAGGATAATACTTTACGTTCACCAGTCACTCACCTAGACTGTCGCAGGAATATCCTCTGAAAGACAGATTCGACAGGAAGACTTTCCTATCTATTCCGTC
>JAZADA010000413.1:0-21298 GCA_036124135.1 Planctomycetota bacterium
TATAAGGGCGACAGCAGCCAGGCAGGCAGCGGCGATCCGGGCCTTGTCGATCTTGAGAAACAAGATTATCACCTCAAAGCAGATAGCCCATTACGCGGTAAAGCAATCAACCTAAGCGAGTTCTATCAATCGGACTTCGACGGTCGTCCATTGCCTAAGACCGGCAACTGGGATATCGGCGCGATTCAATACAACGCGACCAAGCCGACCAAAGCATTGCAGCCGAAACGGCGACGTCCTTAGCCTTGAGCCCCCTTCTCCCACCCAATCATCTCAGGTAAATCATCAATCACGGTGAGACCCAGGTAGACAACGGTTTTGTCAGGGAACGCGTAATGAAACAACAATCATGCATGGCCTTCGTAGTGATTCTGCTGCTGAATTGTACGTTCTCTGGCATCGGCCGGGCAGAATCGAATCGTCCAAACATTGTTTGGATTTCGCTCGAGGATATCACGCCGATGATGGGCTGCTATGGTGACCCGTACGCACGTACCCCAGTCTTTGACAAGTTTGCCGCCCAGGGGATCCGTTACACCCATGCCCATTCCGTGGCACCTGTCTGTTCGATTTCCCGCAGCAGTATCATCAGTGGTCTCTATCCCACCTCGCTTGGGACGCACCATCATCGCAGCAATGTCGGCGAACCCAAAACTCCAGGCTGCTCTCCCGGCTTTAAGGGCGGCTGCGTTAAAGCTCAACGTCAAAAAGATGAAAGGTATCCCCTATGGGTTCAACGAGCCGTTCCAGCGAGCCATCAAGGCGATCACCGGACAACAGACGTACTACCGCTGGGACCCTGTAGGCTCGGCAAACTAGCACAACCAAGGATGCGGCGCCGTTCGTATCAGCTTTATTTTTGAGGTCGGTTGCTGCCGGCCAGGAAAACTAGATTCATGAAAATCAAGGCCCTGAAACAACTAAGAGCCAAGCTTGCCAGCGACGACCCTGTTTATGGACTCTGGGTGACGCTCGAATCGGCCAGTATCACG
Source organism: Planctomycetota bacterium (assembly GCA_036124135.1). Taxonomy (GTDB): domain Bacteria; phylum Planctomycetota; class Planctomycetia; order Pirellulales; family Pirellulaceae; genus JAZADA01. Next base: position 993 of record JAZADA010000413.1, read on the forward strand.
GAGATGGCCGTGGCGCTGGGCATGGATTGGGTGGTGATCGATGCTGAGCATGGACACCTCGACTGGAAGGACATCAACGAACATGTACGGGCCGGCTTGCGGAGCGACACGGTGGTGCTGGTCCGCCTGGCGGAACGGAGTACCTCTCTCACCAAGCGTGCTCTGGATATTGGCGCCGACGGCGTGGTGATTCCCTGGATGGAAAGTGTCGAAGAACTGGAAGAAGCGATCCGCGACTGTCGCTATCCACCCGAGGGACGCCGCGGCATTGGGGGCGAGCGAGCAACTGCGTGGGGCCAGTGCCTTGTGGAACATACGTCCGAAGCCAACGAGCATGTGATGGTCGTGCCGCTGATTGAAAGTGTCGCCGCGATCCCCCATGTTCCCGCGATGTGCGAGGTGGATGGGACCGATGTCTTTTTCTTCGGCCCGGCCGATTTCTCAGCAACAGCGGGTTACCGGGGACAATGGGAAGGGCCAGGCGTCGCCGAGCAAATTCTTCAATTGAAGGACGCGATTCGGGCAGCGGGTAAGCATTGTGGCGTGATGACCACCAGCATCGACAATCTTCTCGAACGGCGAGACCAGGATTTTCATATGCTGGGTGTGGGTGCAGACAACGGTTTATTGTTGAGGTCAATTCACCAGGCGCTCGGGGCAGTTGGTCGCGATCGGATGCCGGCACCCAGCCTGGATCCGGCCGACGGACGGGATGTCGATTGACACCCTTAGCTCGTGAAGCGGCATCAAGTACGCCCAGGAGGATTCGAACCTCCGACCTGCGGATTAGAAGTCCGCTGCTCTATCCAACTGAGCTATGGGCGCAAGCGTCTCTCTGAGTATAAACCATTGCTCCCTTTTTTCGATATGCCAGCTCTTTCTGCCCGCCCGCTTTGCCGGCTGACGAGAGACCGTTACAATCGATAGTACAGAGCAAGGTCACCGTCTTTTGGGTCCGTCTCGTGCCAAGTGAGTGATGTTATGGATTTATCGGTAAGCGATGTGAATCAACTGATCCGGCATCGTCGGACGATCAAGCCGATCACGAAGACGGGTGAACCTAACTACCGCGATGAACCGGTTGAAGAAGAGCATATCCAGAACCTCCTGGACAACGCCAATTGGGCTCCCACGCATGGACTGACGGAACCCTGGCGATTCGAGGTGTTCCAGGGGGCGGCCCGCGATCCGCTGGCCCGCCTGTTGTTTGACCTGTATGCCAAGCATACTCCGGAAGATAAAGTTCGACCTGCCAAGCAGCAAAAACTGGTCGATTATGTCATGAATTCACCCTGCGTGATTTCACTGGGCATGCAACGTCACGTCGGCAAGATTTCCGCCGAGGAAGAGGTGATCGCGGTTGCCTGTGCAGTGCAGAATATGCACCTGACGGCCACGGCCCTGGGGCTGGGTGCATTCTGGTCAAGTTCACCAATCTACGATTTGCCTGAGACCCGTCAGTACCTGCGGCTGAGAACCGACGATCGTTGCCTCGGGATGTTTTGCGTCGGCTATCCAAGGCATGAGTGGCCAGGTCGACCCGGGGATCAGCCAGGTTCCATCAAGGATAAAATTCACTGGCGAAGTAATGCATAGGCGCACCACGTTGCGACAATTTAAAAGTACAGCGATTTCATTTCCTGTTTGAATAATCCACGGATAAAAGTATCGATGAAGATCAAGCGAATTTGTGTATACCAGGTCGATCTGCCCCTGCATGAGGGGAACTATAGCTGGTCCGGCGGAAAGTCGGTGGACGTTTTCGATAGTTCCATTATTGCCGTGGAGACGGATAGTGGCCTGGTGGGGCATGGCGAAGTCTGTCCGCTGGGACCATTCTACCTGCCAGCTTACGCAGGTGGTGTGCGTGCTGGCATCCAGGAGTTGGCACCGCACCTGATCGGTTGTGATCCGACTCGCCTCGCATCACTCAATGACCACATGGATCGGGTCCTGAAAGGGCATCCCTACGTGAAGTCGGGAATTGATATTGCCTGTTGGGATATCCTGGGGCAAGTCACGGGGCAACCTGTTTGCGAATTGCTGGGAGGACGCTACGAGGATGACTTCGTGCTGTACCGTGCAATTTCACAACAAGCCCCGGACGCGATGGCTGAAAATGTTGCCCAGTATCGTGAAGAAGGATACCGTCGGTTCCAGCTCAAGGTCGGTGGCAATCCGGATGAGGATATTCAACGTATCAAGGAAGTTTCTGCCGTTCTTCAGCCAGGAGATAAGTTGGTGGCAGATGCTAATACAGGCTGGGCTCTCCACGAGGCGGCTCGCGTGGTTCGTGGCGTACGTGACGTGGATGTTTATATCGAACAACCCTGCCTGACCTACGAGGAATGCCTCTCGATTCGACGACGAACAGACCATCCCTTTGTCCTGGATGAGAACATTGACGGGATTGATGTCCTGGTCCGTGGGCATGCTGATCTAGCAATGGATGTCGTGAATATCAAGATCAGCAAGTTTGGCGGCTTAACACGTGCCCGCCTGGCACGAGACCTTTGTGCTCGGCTGGGCATCGCCATGACGATCGAGGATAGCTGGGGTGGTGATATCACGACCGCGGCTATCGCGCACCTGGCTCACAGCACGACACCAGAATTACTTTTTACGTCGACGGATTTCAACAGTTATGTCACCGTGAGCACCGCAGAGGGAGCCCCGCAACGGCAGAATGGTCGCATGGCTGCTTCCACGTCACCGGGTATGGGCATCGAGCCTCGCCGGGAAGTCCTCGGGGATCCCGTGATTGACGTTCATTGATTGGATGCGAGGTTCAGGACAAGTACCATCATGAATGTTTCTCGTAATAACGTACAGGTAATTGATTCGCACACCGGTGGTGAGCCGACGCGGATCGTGACGGCGGGAGGGCCTGACCTGGGCCCAGGAACGGTTGCCCAGCGCCGCGAGGTGTTTGGTGAGCAGCATGATGCGTTTCGCAGCGCGGTGATTAACGAGCCACGTGGAAGCGATGTGCTGGTAGGGGGGATCCTTTGTGAACCGGTTGGCGAGGACTCCTGTGCGGGCGTGATTTTCTTTAATAACGTGGGCACCTTGCACATGTGTGGCCATGGGATGATTGGACTGATCACGACCCTGGCGCACATGGGTCGTATTGGCCCCGGAGACCATCGTATTGAAACACCCGTGGGTGATGTCGTGGCGACACTCCATGAAGACCAACGCGTTTCCTTTCGGAACGTTCCCAGTTATCGTTACCGGCAGGACGTTGCGATCGAGGTTCCGGGGTATGGGCAGGTCGTGGGTGATATTGCCTGGGGAGGCAACTGGTTCTTCCTGGTCAAGGAACATGCGGAAACGATTGCTTATGCCAACGTGGCGAGGTTAACCGAGGTGACGGGCTTGATTCGCCAGGCACTGGTGCAACAGGAAGTGACCGGTGAGAATCAACTGGAGATTGACCATATCGAGTTATATGGCCCCCCGAGTCGTGAAGATGCAGATAGCAAAAGTTTTGTACTCTGCCCTGGAGGTGCTTATGATCGTTCACCTTGTGGCACCGGTACGAGCGCCAAGGTAGCTTGCCTGGCTGCAGATGGGACCCTCTCACCAGGCCAGGTATGGAGGCAGGAGAGTATCGTGGGGAGCCTCTTCGAGGCCACGGTCGAGATGTCAGGTGACCAGTTGATCCCGGTGATTACCGGTTCGGCTTATGTTTATGCTGAAGCAACCCTGTTGTTCCACCCGGACGATCCCTTTCAGTCAGGGATTCGATCATGAGCGATTTACAGGGGCATGTGGTGATTGTTGGCGGTGGCGTCATTGGCGCATCGAGCGCTTATTACCTGGCCAAGTCGGGTCGGCAAGTGACAATCATTGATGCGGGTGAATTCGGGCGTCAGTGTTCTCATGCGAATTGCGGATTGGTTTGTCCCAGCCACGTACTACCCTTGCCGGAACCGGGTGCCGTGGGGAAGACACTGCGATCCCTGTTCCAGCGTAATGCTCCTTTCCGTATTAAGCCGCGTTGGGATCCAGGACTCTGGGCCTGGTTCTGGAAATTTGCTCGACGTTGTAAGAAACATCACATGCTGGCTGCGGGCCAGTCCCGTGCAGAACTCCTGCTTTCTTCCATGGCCCTTTACCAGGAACTGATGGAATCGGAATTAACCGATTGTGAATGGGAAACGGTCGGCAGCCTTTACGTTTATCAAAACGAGGAAGCTTTTGCGAAGTATACCAAGACCGACCAGTTGTTACGTGAAGAGTTTGACGTGGGAGCACGGCAACTGGGAAGTGACGAATTGCAGGCCATGGAACCGTCTCTTAAGCCAGGCCTGGCAGGAGCCTGGTTTTACGAGCAGGATGCCCACCTGCGTCCAGATCGGCTGATGAATGCCTGGCAACGATGCCTCACGGACCTGGGAGTAGAGATTGTTGATCATTGCGAGGTTACCGGGTTTGCCAGGGAAGCTGGACGTGCCGTCGCGGTGGAAACATCGACCGGGCCGATTGCTGCCGAGACCTTCCTGGTGGCTGTGGGTGCCTGGACACCCTGGTTGAATCGCCAATTGCAGTGCAAGGTACCCATTCAACCAGGGAAGGGGTACTCGATCACCATGCCACGTCCTGCGGACTGTCCGACACGCCCCTTGCTGTTTCCAGAACACAAGGTCGTGGTGACTCCCATGCAGAGTGGTTACCGATTGGGATCGACGATGGAATTTGCCGGTTACGATACACGCATTCATCCCCGTCGCCTGCAGGCATTGCAACAGGGTGCGGATGTTTACCTGCAACATCCGGCTGACGGGCCGGTGGAAGAGCAATGGTATGGTTGGCGACCGATGACGTACGATGGATTGCCGATTATCGACCGTACACCGTCCACCGAGAATATCCTGGTGGCCGCCGGCCATAACATGCTGGGAGTTTCCATGGCCCCGGCCACGGGCAAGATGGTTGCTGAAATGATCAACGGGCAATCTCCCCATGTTGCCCCGGAACCGTTTTCCCTGTCACGATTCTAGATTGATTGCCAGCGACTGGTATCGGCATGTCAGAATCGGTAGGATAGGGGCTTCTTTAATTCGATAGATCAGCTCGTTAGCGTGGAGAATCAGCATGACGGACAAGCAATACAATGTTGCCATGATTGGCCTGGGTTTCGGTGCCGAGTTTATCCCCATTTACCAGCAACACCCAAATGCCAACGTGCATGCGATTTGTCGCCGCAATGAAACTGAACTGCACAAGACCGGTGACCAGTTCGAGATTGCCAATCGTTACACGAGCTATGACGATGTCCTGGCAGATGCGTCGATTGACTACGTCCATATCAATTCACCGATCGAAGATCATGCCTGGATGTCGCTCAAGGCCCTGGATGCAGGTAAGCACGTGATGTGTACGGTGCCCATGGCGACGACGATTGATGAGTGTCGCCAGATCGTTGAGAAGGTCCAGGAAACCGGTCTCAAGTACATGATGGCGGAAACGGTCGTTTACAGTCGGGAATACCTGTTCATCAAGGAGATGTACGAGAAAGGGGAACTGGGAGATATTCAGCACCTGGCCGCATCGCATCCGCAGGACATGGATGGCTGGCCGGAATACTGGCAGGAAATGATTCCGATGCATTACGCAACGCACGTGGTCAGCCCTTGCCTGGGACTGGTAGATGGCCTGGCTGAATACGTTAGTTGTTTTGGGTCCGGTACGGTGCGACCTGATATCGCAGAGAAGTCCGGAACCCGATTTGCCGTGGAGTCCTGTCATATCAAGGTGAAAGACAGTGATCTTACGGCTCATATCTGGCGATTCCTCTATGATGTGGCCCGGCAGTACCGGGAGAGTTTCGATGTCTATGGCACCAAGAAAAGTTTTGAATGGACCCTCGTTGAAAATGAACCGCATGTGATTCATACGGCCAAGAAACCGGAACCAGAGATCCCGGAAAAAGTCGAGGTTCCTGATTATGCTCACCTGCTGCCCGAGCCAATTCAAAGGTTCACGCTTCCGCAGGAAATTCACGATGCAGAGCATCTCTCCTTTGTCCAGGGTGGTGGTCATGGTGGATCCCATCCACACCTGGTCAACGAGTTCATCAATGCATTGCTCGAGGATCGGGATCCGCGTCCCAACGCGGTCACCAGTGCCAACTGGACGTGCGTTGGCATCTGTGCCCATGAATCAGCAGAGCAGGGGGGCCAGATCGTGAAGCTGCCCGACTTTACGCTTGGTTAAACCAGGATCTCCTTGACGATCCGTGGCTTGAACGTGTCCGTGAGACGTTCTTTCAGGCCGTTACGATCAAAGAAGAGCTCTTCATGATGCAGGCCTAGCTGGTGAAGAATGGTTGCATGCCAGTCGGCAATGCTGACACGATTTTCAACAGCTGCAAACCCGATCTCGTCAGTATTTCCGTACGTGATGCCGGGTTTGATTCCACCGCCGGCCATCCACAGGGAAAAGCCGCGTGGCCCGTGATCGCGGCCTGCTGATTTAACGTTGTTCTTGTCGCGCAGTTGTGCGAGCGGCAGTCGACCAAATTCTCCACCCCAGATGACCAGCGTCTCGTCGAGTAGTCCACGTTGCTTGAGATCGGCCAGCAGGGCTGCGACAGGTTGGTCCGTACGTCCTGCAGCGGAGTTAATCGAGGATTCCAGGTTGTTGTGGCTGTCCCAGATTTGCTGGTTGATAAAGAGCTGAATGTAGCGAACTCCTCGTTCGACCAGTCGACGTGCCATCAGGCAGCGTCTGGCGTAGGAATCCGTGGTCTTGTTTCCCACGCCGTAGGCGTCGAGTGTCTGCTGACTTTCCTGGTTGATGTCGAGGGCTTGGGTTGCCTTGAGCTGCATACGAGCAGCCAACTCGTAGCTATTGATACGAGCATCCAGTTCCAGGCGGCCTGGTCGTTGGCCACGGTGAAGTTGGTCCAGCTGGCGTAGCAGGTTGCGTTGTAGCTGGACGATATCACTCGGTTCTTCCTGGCTTGGTTTCAAGTTTAATATCGGAGAGCCTGTCGACCGCAGGCGGGTACCCTGGTAGACCGGTGGCAGAAATCCTGATTGCCAGCTTTGAACCGTGTTCACGGGTAAACCGAGCGGGTCGTCCAGGACGACATAGGCGGGCAGGTTCTGGTTGATATTGCCGAGTCCATAGGTGACCCAGGCTCCGATGGCAGGTCGACCGGGTAATAATCGGCCCGAGTGGATTTTGAACAGGGCAGGTTCGTGATTGGGATGATTGTTAAACATCGAGCGGACGACCGCGATGTCGTCGACATGTTTAGCAAGGTGGGGCAGGGCATTCGAGACCCAGGTGCCACTCTGACCATGCTGTTTGAATTTGAAGGGTGATCGCAGCAAGCCACCAGCGGATTGTGGCGAGGAAACATCCTCGGCGATCTTGTCGAAGTAAGGTTCGCCGTGGTGTTTTTCCAGCATCGGCTTGGGATCGAACAGGTCCACCTGGCTGGGCCCCCCGTTCATGAACAACTGGATGACAGCCTTTGCCTGGGGTTCAAAATGAGGTGGCTGAGGACGTAGGTCATAGATGCGTCGCGCGGGAGTAGCGTGGCCATGATCGGCAGCCTGGATCGTTTGACGGCCGGTCATTTCCTGCGTTGCCAGGTAAGCCAGGGCAGCTCCCTGCAGACCATCGGATACACGATGGAAGAAACTTCGGCGATTGATTGGTTTTGCTTTGTCGTGGGATGCTTTTTGCATGTCAGGCATTCTAGCAGGTTGGAGATTCGTTTAGTCAACGTAGAGGAAAGCTGCAGAATTCATGATGGTATGGCAGTAGGTTTTCAGCGCCCTCTGGGGAGCGTCGAGCGTGGACTTCTTTTCATTTTTTAAATGCTCGCCCCATTTTTCTTCGAGGTCGGTCAGGATACGGCGACCTAGCTCCAGTTCCTGGGCGGTTGCCGGGCGACTCAGCGCTGTCCGGTAAATCCATTGGATCTGTTCTTCCATGCCCGTTGCTTCAGTTGCCACACGCTGAGCAAAGGATTCACTGAGCTGCCGGATGCTATCATTGTTCATCAGGTAGAGTGCTTGTTGAGCGACGGTTGAATTGGTGCGAATCTGGCAAGCCGGGTTCATTTGGGGTAAGTCGAACGTTTCCAGCATGGTTGGCATTTCCTTGCGTCGTTGCCGCAAGTAGATACTTCGCCGCCAGGCGCCTTGTTCAGCGATGGCTGTCACCAGCCCGTCCTTGGCAACGTTGACGGGATCAGGCTTGCCAAAGTGGGATTCGTTGAGTTTCCCTCCCAGGTGAATCAGGGTGTCTCTTACCTCTTCGGCATCAAGGCGTCGCAGCGGCATCCGCGAAATCCACTGGTTGTCCGGATCCAACCGAGCCAGCAATTCGCTGACCTGGGAACTCTGGCGATAACTTCGTGACGTCATCATGAGGCGATGCATCTGCTTGATACTCCAACCATGCTTGATGAATTCGTTAGCCAGCCAGTCGAGTAACTGGGGATGCGTTGGACGCGTTCCCAGTTCACCAAAGTTGTCGAGGCTGCGAACAAGTCCCTCTCCGAAGTGATGCTTCCAGATGCGATTAACCATCACGCGAGCGGTGAGCGGATGTTGGGGATGGATGAGCCACTTGGCCAGTGCCAGGCGACGTCCCGTTTTCTTGGAACCAGGCCATGGAGGTTCTACAGGAAAAGGTGTTTTTCCATCGGTCAGTACCGAGGGGACTCCTGGTCCGACCAGGCGTCCGGTCTGCTGGTAATCTCCTCGTCGATAAATGTACGTGGGTGACGGATCTCCCCGATCCCAGAGAGCACGGATGGCCGGAACTTGTTGCTTTTGTTCGGTGAGTGCTTTGACAGCAGCTGTCACCTTTGTTTCCAGGTTCTTGTAGTCCTTGTTTTGTTGGAGTTGTTTTTCGGTCAGCGTCAGTTGTTTGCCGAACTTGTCTACCAGGTACTGATGCACTTCGCTGCGATCATCCTTGCCGGTTTGCAGGGCGGCTTGCACATCGGCTCGAATGGCCTCGGGCAGCTGTTTGAGTTGTGCTGCCAGGTGTTGCTGCTGCAATTCCCTGGTCAGGGTCTGCAGGGGCTTGTTCTGCTTGTCGATCTGCTGGTCGAGCCGCTGGTTGTGTTCCGCAACACGTTCCTTGGTTTCCACGCTGGCTACTTCCAGGACGCGGCCTGGTTTCTTGACTTTCGTTTGCCCCGGTACAAATGCCGGTTTGAGCCAGTCGTGGACGTCGTAAGCTCCTTTAAAGACGGCCCACAAGCGGTAGTAATCGCGTTGCGGAATAGGATCATACTTGTGGCTGTGGCAACGAGCGCACTTCAGCGACAGGCCCAATACCGTGCTACCGAAAATATCGATTTCGTCGGAGACCACTTCCATGCGTTCAGGGACAAAGTTGACAATGTCTGAACCCGTACCATCCGGGGCCATGCGTAAAAAGCCAGTGGCAATCAAGTTGTCTTCCAGCTCGGGAGTGATGACTTTTGCGTTCTCATAATCGGCCAACTCGTCACCAGCCAGTTGCTCCAGGAGCATCCGATCGTAAGGCTTGTCCTTGTTGAAGGCACGGATGACATAGTCCCGGTACCGGTAGGCAAAAGGTCGCAATGGATCGGCACTGCGTTTTCCCTCGGAATCTGCATAGCCAGCCAGGTCCAGCCAAAACCGACCCCAGCGTTCTCCATAACGAGGTGAGGAAAGTAGCCGGTCGATCATCTTCTCGTAGGCCAGGGGATCAGGATCCTGGAGAAATTGCTCAACATCAGCTGCTTCGGGAGGCAAACCCGTCAGGTCAAAATAGGCTCGTCGCATTAGCGTCAGCCGATCTGCCGAGGGAGAAAAGGTCAGCTTCTTTTGCTGTAACGTTCTGAGCACGAAATTGTCGATCGGATTGATAACTGTTTCGGCACCTTGATTCACAGGCACCGTGACAGGAGAAAGTTGTTGAAATGACCAGAACTGCCGATCTTCATCATTAACCAACGGATCTTGCTCCGTTGTTGCAACGTCTTTGACAACGCTGCTTTCCGGGGCCCCCAGTTCAATCCAACGCGTTAAGAGTTCAATTTCAGCTTTTCCCATACGCTTTACGCTCGCCTGGACCAGCAGTTTGTTGGGAGGCATTTCGCCGGCATGGATTCTTTTTAGTACGAGGCTTTCAGCTGGTTTTCCCAGCGTGATGGCAGGACCGGATTTACCCCCCTTGAGCATGCTGGCCCTGGTTCGCAAGTCCAGGCCTGCCTCCTGGGTCCGCAGGCCATGGCAGACCGCGCATCTCAGGAGCATGATCGGCTCAATGTCGTGTTGGTCAACTTCGCCGGCGGCCATCAAACCCTGTACATCAATCTTGGACTGGAACGGCATTCCCGTCTTGATCCAATTACTGATCGTGGCGATTTCATTAGCCGACATCTCCGGCTTTCCTTCCGGCGGCATCAACTTCTCATGGACCATTTCGTAGAGCAGACCGTCTTCTGCTTTTTCCAGGTCGACGATGTGACCCGATTCGCTGCCGCGGAAGAATCCCTCGGGCGAACTAAGATCAAGCTCGGCTTTCATCGATTGTGGGTTGTGGCAGGCCACACAATGTTTCTTGAAGATGGGTGCCACGTGCGTCTCGTATTGTACTACGGCAGGGGGTGCCGCTCGCAGCGTTAAACCGGGAGCGATTACCACCGCCAGCCAGAGGCCGGCGTATCGTATGAAGACTGCAGCAGGTGTACGAGCGGGTAGCATGTTCATGGTTGGCAAGTCGTAGAAAACAGGAAGACATGGTTCCCTGGTGATGTAACAGGACTAATTCCCATTTTAATTGGCCGTTTGTTTCGGCGTCAATGTTGGTGCCGTGGATTGGCGCCTGGTTAGTCAGAAACAGCCTGTTTTAGCCGTTCACGTGGTGTATCCGTTAATCGGCAATACACCAGAGATGGCGACTGGAGCGGATAAACAATTGGCCGGCATCAATGACCGAGGAAGCATACACGGATTCGTCGATACGGTTACGGGCTTTTTCCACGTAACGATCCTCGTGCGCCGCCAGGACGATCGTCAATCCATCTTCATTGGTGAAGTAGATGAACTGGTCCGTGGCAATGGGTGACGCGGTGTAGGCGCCGGTGAGCCGTTTTTGCCAGGCACGTTTTCCGGTGTGAGCGTCCAGGCAGGTACTGATTCCCTGGTCATCGACCAGGTAGTAGTAATCACCCACCAGGATGGCACTTGGTACGTAGGGGGCACCACGTTGATTTTCCCACTGCACGTGGCTGCCGGTCACATTTCCACGTCCGCCCGGGCGGATGGCCAGCGTAGGCCCCTTGGGTCCACTGACCGCGTAGATCAAACCGTGGCCGAAGACCGGGGTTGGAATACACTCACGTCGCATGCCATCGATCGTCCAAAGCAGCTTGCCCGTCATCGGGTTCAGGGCATCAATCTTTAGAGAACTGCACAGGATCAGTTCCTGGGTGTCTCCACTGGGTACCAGTCGTGGTGACGACCAGGAAAGCCAGGTGGCAGGTCGAGCGGTTTTCCAGCGATTGCGACCGGTCCGCTTGTCGAGGGCGATCGCGTAAGAAGGACCATAATGATCACATTGGAGGATCAGCAGGTCCTCAAGCAAGAGGGGAGAACTCGTGGCAGAAAAGCGGTTTTCAAAACGGCCATACTCAGCGGCCAGTGAACGGTGCCATTGCAAGCGGCCTTCCAGGTCCAGGCAGAACACGTCTCCCGTTCCATAGTAAGCGTAGACAAACTGCCCATCAGTCACCGGCGTCGGGCTGGCCATGCTACTCTTGGTGGCGTGGAAACGTGTGGGGGCAGTTCCCCAGAACCGTCGCTGCCAGAGAATCGAGCCCCCCTTGCGAGAGAGGCAGATCAGGTGCAGTTGGTCCGGATGTTCTCGCTCAGCCGCGGTGACGAAAATTCGATCCTTCCAGATGATGGGGCTTGAGATCCCTGATCCAGGAAGTGCTGTTTTCCAGCGAACGTTTTTTTCGGCGGACCAGTTGAGTGGTGGGGAAGGGCCGCTGGCAATTCCGTTGCGCTGAGGGCCTCGCCATTGTGTCCAGGGTTCCGCCGCCATGGATGAAGTACCCATCAGCTGGTTGCCGAGGCAGCCAACGAATAGTAGCAAACCGATCAATCGTAACAAGGGATGCTGCGACGAACTCGCAGGATGGTTCGGGACGGATAGTGGCATCGCAGTGTGACGCATTATTTGCCCTGCTTCTCAGCGGCGATTTCCGCTGCCGTAGGTTTGAGGATCGTGAGTCCAACGTTCAGGCCAGTGGCATCGCAAAACCGAATCTGGAAAGACCAGTTGTTGGGTACGGCTGGGTTCTTATGCTGAGGGCCCTGGCAGATCTTGACCAGGATTCGATTGGTTCCCGCCTGGAGTGAACAGGGAGCTGAAAATCGGTCGAGTCGCGTTCCGTTAAGCCACTGGTTACGGGCAAAAACCTGTCGGTCATTGACCCAGACGGTCATGTTGTCGTCACCTCCACAACGCAACTGGACTTCCTGGTCTACCGGCGAGTGAACCTCTGCATATGCGTATCCGACGGCTTCCTTGGTCGGGGCGATGGCCTGGACCAGGTTGGTCTGTCCCAGGCGATCAGGAGCCTGGTGCGTTTTCCAGCCAATCGTTGCATCCTGTCCGGGATAGGTTGCTGCCAGGTCGACCTTGGTCTCGGGAGGGAATCGTCTCGTAAAACCACTGAACGCGGGTGCATCAAATGGTCCCAGCAGGTACCAGCGATTGAGAAAGCCCATTTGCTTGATGATATCTACATTCACCTTGAGACTGGCAAGTCGGTCGGCCGCGCGGGTGATCTGGGAACTTTGTCGAGCATGTTGAAAGGCAATTCGATATTGCTTCACAGCGTCCGCCTCGCGTCCATCCTGGCGGGCCTGATCAGCTTGTTCCAGGACGCGTTGGACGGCTTCCTCACGGAATTCGCGGTCATCCAGCAGTCGCGGTAGTTGTTGCTGTCGAAATTGTGGTTCCACGCGATCCAACAGGTCCCAGGCCAGCCGACGGGTACGTCCCCGGTGCTTGCTGTCCAGGATGTAGGTGCGGAGAAAATCCGCCGGGATTTGCGGTGTCGGCTTGGCCAACTCCCGGGTAATGATTTGCTGGTAAACGTAGCGACACCAGTTGGCGGATACCAGGTTGTCGGTATCCATGTGCTCAAACAGTTGAGGGAGAATCTCGATCCCGTGCTGGAGCAGTTGTTCGGCTGCCTGGCTCGCAGCAGCAGACCCACGGCCTTCGCTGCCGGCCTGCCCAATCACCTGGAATGCCTGTCGGATCGTGTCGGCTCCCCGGGCTGGCAGGGCCAGGCAGAGCAAACAAGTGGCGACAATGCTATACCGTATCGCCATGGTAACGATTATCCTGTAAGAAGGTGGTTGGCCCTCGTGGTCACTAATGCCGATCATCTCCCGCCGAAGACGCCAAGTCAACGTAGGTGAGTAAGTTTTCTCATTTGGAAGAAGGAATCCTTGAACGATGGAAGTCATTGCTGCTCGTACCGCTGAAACTGCCCCTGTTTTACTGGAGATGCCCGAACCGTCCCCGCCGGCTGCGGGCCAGGTCCTCTGTGAAACCCTGCAGTTGGGTGTTTGTGGCACAGATCGAGAGATCCTTGAGACCGGGACCCCTCACGTTCCTGACGGAGATGACTTCCTGGCACTGGGCCACGAATGCCTGGGGAGAATCGTTGAAGTGGGTTCCGGGGTGGAAGGCTTTCAGGCAGGTGACCTGGTCGTCCCCGTGGTGCGACGTAACCTGGAAACTCCTGAAGTGCAGGGGGATGAGCGACTGAAGCAACGAATGGCACGTCCCGACTTGATGCCCTGGGGCACGTACACCGAGCGCGGAATTGTCGACGAACATGGTTTTTCGCAACCGCACTGGCTGGATCGTCCCGAGTACCTGTTCCAGGTACCCGAGGAAATTGCGGACGTGGCGGTTTTAACAGAACCGGTTACGGTTACGGAAAAGGGTATCAACGAGGCTGAGCTGATTCAATCTGCTCGCTTTGGTTTGCCAGCCTGGGAGGAGCAAGCTCCACGTGTCCTGGTGACCGGCATGGGCCCCATTGGGTTTGCTGGAGTGCTGGGATGTGTTGCACGCGGTTGGCCAGTCACGATGTTCGGTCGTGATGCGGAAGATACCTTTCGCGTGGAGTTGGCAAGAGAGTTGGGTGCAGAGTATGTTTCTGCAAATACCATTAACTGGGAACCACGGAACCTGGAAGAGGTTGGATACGACCTGGTCCTGGAATGCACGGGCAGCGAGCACGTGATGATGAGTGCTGCTCGGTCGATGCGTTCGTGTGGCATCATGGTTTGGCTGGGTAGCAGTCGCCTGCCACAGGCTGCGTCTCATAACGTCGGAGTTTGGATGCGTGATGGGTTGCTGAGTAATCATATTTGCCTGGGATCAGTCAACGCAGCCCCACGTGACTTCTCACGTGCCCTGGAATACCTGTTGCAACTTCAACGGGAAAAAGGTGACACGCTGGCTCGCATGATCACGAAACGCCTGGAGCCGGCTGAATCCTTGTGGCATTACCAGAATCGTGAGCCCCAGGGGATCAAGACGGTCCTCATGTACGGCACGTAAATCGATGACGGGCTCATCCTGTTTCCGCTTTATTACCCAGGTTTCCTGCTGCGCGGAGAATCTGCGCTGGACTGGCTGCCGTCGTGCTTCATGAATCGTTGGCACGTACCCAGGCATGCCAGCAATACCCGGAAACCAGGCGCCGGGCAGGAAATTTCACAGCTTCAGGAGAAACATGGATTTTTCGGTGTACCGACCGTCCCCCTGCGCGTAATCCCTCTAGACGCAATGTTTCTTGCGAAAACACTCGCACATTTAGAAGGGATCGCATCGCAATGAAAGAACGAAAAAAGAAACAGGAACCAGGCCAGCGACGCTCGTTACAAATTGAGAAATTCGAGCATCGTATGGTTCCGGCAGCCTCCATCATTCCCGTTGACGTGATCGAGGTGGACGTCCTGGAAGAATCTATCTCGACTCCGGCACATTCTGCGATCGAGGCTACTGAACAACTAAAGCAGCAGGGTGGACTCGTGAACCAGCTGCGAGAAGGGAAGGGCCCCCGGATCTGGAGCGATGGAACCTTCACCAGTGTCTCGGAGAAACGGGCTCCCACGGTGGACGACTTGTGGCATGACGCGATTCCCGAGGAGGATTTTGGACGGCGGGTCGCTGATCGGGCCAATAGGATTACCTTCCCGGATGACCTGGGACCTCCCGGAATCTGGGACACTGGTCCCGTAAGCAGTCTTGTTGAGGCGTCTGTTGTCGATCAGGTAGGGCCGCGAACGTTGTCTTCCTGGTTGCCCTGTCCGCCGTATGAACCAGTGGCTGCCAAGGTGGACCAGATCTTTCATGACGCGGGTGAGCCGGACATGGCCCTGGCTGGTTACGGTAGTTGGACTCCAGTGTGATGTTGGTGGAATCCGGGTTGCCTCGCGTTGGGTGTTTCACGAGGCAACCCGGTGACCTTAAACCAGTGTTTCAACCAGCCCGTAGCCCTGCCAGAAATCATCGGCTTCCGATTCGTGGCTACCGTGCGCTGAGTTGGGTTGCACGTGACCAGGCTCCGTTTTTCTCGCGGCAATCGCTTTGGTCCAGTCGGTTTTCGAGGCACAGACTGGATCTGCCGATGGTTTGTACGGTTTGACAGCTCCGGCAGGTTGTCGTGAGGGAAGGGATCGAGTTACCTGTTCGTGGATTCCCCTGGCCACATGCGGTATCACTTCCAACTCCAGTTCCGGTGCCTTCATGAAGGGCAGATCTCGCTTTGCCTGCACCTGACCGACAACAGCCTCCAGGCCTGGTAAGACCAGCGGACGGTATAATTGGGCCAGGGCCGTGTCACGGGCCAGGGCGATGGCCCGGCGCACGGCACTTTCAGCATTGACCATCCCTGCGCCGGTCCGATCGTCCGGTCCGGGCAAGCTGAGGTCGGTCGCCGTATCGATCAGGATTTGGCGAATCTCGGCTCCCGTTGCTGTCGGTAGCGTTGACCAGACCAGGGAGGCGATGGCCGCCATGTTGGGATTGGCGGCCGACGTCCCCGTAAAGGTGTTGATTTGGCCCTGCTTGTTGACTGCCGGGGAGTCGGTGGCCGCCATCATGGTCAGGTCGGCACCAAAGTTCGAGTAGCCAGCTCGAAAGACGTTACGAGCATTCTCCAGCCCGTGAATATCCTGTCCGATGTGTTTCTCGGCTCCCACGGCCATCACGTTGTCGTGGGTGGTTTGCAGTGCTGCGACTCCACCTCGCGTATCGAGGTTAGTATTGAAGTTGCCCGCGGCGATGGCAAAGAGCGAAGTCGCAGCGTGGTCACGGATCATTTCAGTCAGTTCGTCCTGTTGCCAGCGACCACCACCCGTGAGCCAGAAGTTGCCCTGGATGCCACCCTGGAAAACAACCCGTTGTCCCTGGCGGCCTGCATGCTCGAGGGCACTGGAAATGGCATCAATCATCTGGACACCACGGTAGACATCGGCCACGTAAACGTCACTGACCCAGTTGATGCCCGCGATCCCCTCGTTGTTGTTTGCCGTGGCGGCCATCACGCTGATCGCCTGGTGCCCATGTCCGTAGGACCGGTTGTTATCATCATCTGTTGGATCGACAAGTAATCGCGAGCCAGTCATGTCTTCATGCGGATTCTCGTTTCGACCGTCCGGGGTCAACAGTCCGGTATCCAGGGAGACCAACAGCACGTCCTGGGATCCCCGGGTAAAACGCCAGGCACCGGGTACATCCTGCGTGTGCAGGTTCCACTGGTCATTGAAAGCGGGGTCGTTGGCCCGGACCAGTAATTCCACGACGACATCGTCGGCAAATTCCAGGCGTTCGATGCCGGCCAGGTAAACTTCCCGGCCGTTGTCTAGCTGCAGGAAATCGTAGGCAGATCCCTGGTAGATCGCTTGTTGAGCAGTGACACCATGCTCCGGTACAAACTGCTCGAGGTCGTGCCCATTGAATGCCGTGACGGCGCTGGAAGAGACATCGATTACCAGTGTGTCTGTGCCACCTGCTCCGTTTACCACGATGCCTTCGCCAGTAAGGTCTGCCAGCTGAAATGTTTCACCGGACGTGCCACCCTGGAGGGAACTTCCCGGCTGGATCGTGATCCAGCCCGGTTTTCCGTAGACGACCTGGCCCGAGAGCAGCTTGCCTCGAGGTCGGAACGTAACCTTTCCCGGGTCGAGGTTCCTTTCTGCCAGGTTGATGAGCAGGTTTGATCGCGTAACTCCCCGGTAGGGACCAAGCTCAGCCACTACGTTTCCCTCCTGGATTGCCTCGACATAGACCGTTGGCTGCACGGGATTAAATCGAGTGCCCTGGTTCTTGAGGTTGTAGTGGAAGCGGATAGCACCTTCCTGGAAAACATGGGATGGTGTGCCGTCATGCGAGGCATCTGAGAAATAGAGGTAACTGCCTGGCGTGTTGACGGTGATGTTCGCCTGGTCGATTCCCGTTCCTCTCTCTCCAGAATTGTTCCCCTCGTACCATTCATTTACCTCGTTGCTGGCATCGGTTTGCATGAGCAAGTGAAAGGTGTTGCCGGTCCAGCCGACCGGCAGGGCATCCGGAAGCTGGAGTTCCACGTCCAGGCGTGGCCCCCGTGAAAAGAAACCGGTATCACCCCCGATCGATGGATGGCGGAAACTGTTTGCGGAATCGTTGGCTTGTGATAACAGCAAGTCATCGTTCGAGGCGACGGTGTCATCGGACAGGTACCACTGGACATCGAAGCGACCACTGGCATCCCAGCCCCACTGGTCGATGCGTCCCTGGACCTGGATCGTATCTCCCCAGTCTGCACGGGCAGGGATGTCCAGGAAAGCACCATGCAGGTCCCCGGCAAACAGGTTGCGATCTTCCAGTCGTTCCAGTGTCGGCTGAAGCCGCTGGGTGCGATTCCCTTTTCGTGGACGCACAGCCGATCGTGAGGACATTGATTTCATGTTCGAGCCCCTTTTGAGTTACTTACCAGCAATGGATGCATGAACCAGCTGACCTCGCTATCAAGCAAGACCAGGAGGCGTTTCCTATCAGGGCACTCGAAAAGGGGCGCGGAAGTGTGACAGGAAATCAAGAATTTCCTGGAAAAAGAAGGTCCCGGGCCATTCCAGCGGTGTTTAGAGGTCCCTTGGGTCGAAGGTGATCGGCACCCTCAACCTGCATCAACAACCAGGGGCCCCCGCCTGGTGGCTTGCCAGAGCCGTGCAAAGTCCGGTTCGTTGCTGGCATCGATCAAGTGGGTCGAGACCATGTTGCCATAGCCCGGTCGAGGGCCGGGGATGGATTTGCCGAGCAACCGCTGCAGGAATCGCAGGTTGTCCGTGCAGCCGGGTAGGTCAGGATTGTGTCGCGTGTAGATCGTGGGACCATCCTGGTACCGCATTTGCACCAGGAAGGGTTGGTAGGTTGGGGCAGGTCGCCGGGCCATTTCGGCCAGTTTCTTTTCATTGACCGTGATGCCCAGGCCAGGGCCGTCAGGTACCTGGACATGCCCGTCGACGACGGGCATGAGCTGATCCGTGATTTCTTCGCGCCAGAGGTGCGCGAGGTTGACATGATCGATGGTGGCCATTGGGAACACGGAGGCCAGGTGGGCAAGGAAAGCCTGGTTGACCGTACCGCCACATTGCTGGACCATCATGGGCATCTGGATGTCCTCCACCAGGGCAGCAACCCGCATGGCATTGCCAATGGCAGCATGACTGGCCATGTAGCCATCTACCAGCCCGGAGCGGATGAAATCGAGGGGAACGTGGTGTCCGAGGATTGGTCGCTTGATTTCCCGGCGAAGGGTTTTCCAGCCCTCGCGATCCGTGGCCACGATAGGGTCTTCGAATCGTCCCGCCACTGGGAAGTTCTCCAGTTGTTTCAGGAGAGGGAGGATGTCATCGAGGAGCGCGTTGGCATTCAGGTCGTAGTGAACCTTGAACCCCCGTGGCGCGACCGCCTGCATGGCCCTGGTTTGCTCGATGACATTCTGCACTTCGTCCGTGTGGTACTTGAGCCAGCGGTAGCCCATCCGGGATGCCTGGCGAACCTCGGTTGCCATGCCAGAGGGGGTTTGCGACACGGTCCAGAACGATACGGGTATCTTGTTTCGCACCTGGGGGCCGATGAGTTTCCAGGCCGGCAACTCCAGGTACTTGCCCATCAAGTCGTAGAGGGCCATGTTGATGGACAGGTTGCTGCGCTGCGCAATCCAGTCAAATGGACTGGTACCCAGGTAGGCCTTCAGGTCATTTGCCGTCAGAGAGTTTTTCCCCCAGCGTTCTCCATAGCCGGTGATTCCCATGTTCGTGGTGACCACGTAAACGGTTCGTGCCTGGATATTCTGACCGTGATAGCGGAACAGTGTTTGCCCGTTGTAATCACGGTATGGCGCATAAAAGGTTACGGGCTTGATGGCCTGAATCCGCAGTTGGTCCTGTCCCTTGCGGACTCGCCTGCGCTGCCTGGCCGACAATGCCGTCGTCCTGGTCAGCGAAAGCCCTCCCAGGATACTGGCCAGGTGTCTGCAGAACGTACGCCGTGTTACGTGTTTCATGGTAGGAATCCTGGAACCTGGTGAAGAGCTGGCTTGGAATCGCACTACCGGGAAGATAACGGCTTCTGAGCGTGACCGCAAATTAATTCCTAGTCGGGAAGCTGACTGAAATCAAAGATCTTGCGAGGTGCCGCCAGGGCCAGGTAATCTGGAATTTCCATGATGATCGAGTCGGTCAGGGAACCTGCATTGAAAGCAATTCGCTGGTTGTCACGAATGGCGCTGTCCACGTAGAGTGGGAAAGGCAGGATCGGTTCTCCAAAGGGGGGGACACTGCCCGGTACGAGCCCGGGATGTTCAGGGGTCGAGGTCAGTTCGGCCAGTTCCTCGGCGGTGGCAAAGCGGTTTTTGCGGACTTCCAGTTCACGTCGGATCGCTTTTGAATTGGCCCTGCGGTTGGCGGGTAGCACGAAGAGCGCAAAGCTGGCATCGATTTTCATCAACAGGGCTTTCCCCCCGTTGCGTAGCGGTTCGTTACGAACCCGAGCGGCATCCTCGGAAGTCAGGGTTGGTTCGTGGTGCAGTTCACGAAAGGTGCATTGTTGTTGCTGCAACAATTCACGAATCGTGTTGAGAATGGTCATGGGGACGTGGCCATTAGGTCGCCTGGCCCGGCGTATCGCGGGTAGAAGGTTCGTTCAGTTCAGTAGCCGAGGGGGGACTCGAACCCCCACGGGCTAATGCCCACGGGATTTTAAATCCCGAGCGT
>JAZADA010000414.1:0-14845 GCA_036124135.1 Planctomycetota bacterium
GTGCCTGCTACCGAGTCCAGAACTTCAAGAACGGCTTTGATCACAGGCAGTGGACGTCAGCGCCTGGGGTCCCTGCTGGCCCATAGCCTGGCGGCCGAAGGTTACCGAATCGCGCTGCATTACCACACTTCAGAGGCCGCTGCGACTGCAACTGTCACCACGCTACAGGAACAGGGTGTGGATGCCGTGGCCTTAACAGCGGATGTCACCTGCCAGGACCAGGTAGACCAGATGTTCACCACGTGCATCGAACGATTCGGACAACTGGATGTGCTGGTCACAACCGCTGCCAACTGGGAGCCGAGCCCGCTGGAAAGCCTCTCGGCAGCGCAGCTCCGCCACAGTTTCGAAGTCAACACGATGGGAACAGCTCTCTGCTGCCGTGCCGCTGGTTTGATCATGGCCGAGCAAGCGACGGGTGGATCGATCATCACCGTGGGTGACTGGGCCATCGAGCGACCCTACCCCGACTACCTGTCCTATTTCATCTCCAAGGGAGCGATCCCTGCGATGACCAGGGCACTGGCTGTGGACCTGGCTGGCCGAAACAGGAAGGTACGGGTCAATTGCATCCATCCTGGCCCCCTGCTCTTTCCACCTGGCTTATCACCAGAGGAACGTCAGCAGGTCAAGGATGCCTCACTGCTCAAGAAAGCCGACTGCCCCGAGGCCTTTCACCAGGCGGTCAAGTTTCTCATTGACAACGAATTTGTGACTGGCGTCTGCCTACCGGTTGATGGAGGCCGCACGATTCTTCCGACCCTATAGGCTAGAGATGGTCTTACCAGCATCCCGCAACATGATTCTCTACGCATTGCTGTCTTACCTGGCAGCAAGCGAAGTGCAGTCTGCCGAGACATGGTGCTGGTCCGTGGCCCATCGCATTCCTCGACAAACAACCAGTGAAGAGAGCGGCTATTTTTCATTGGTCGCAGGCCAGGACGGGAAACTCTACATCGGCACGGCCAAGTACCAGGAAAATGCTTACCTGGTAGAATTCGCACCAGCCAGCGGCAAGATGAAAATCGTCGTTGACGTCAACCAGGTGACGGGATCGCTTGCTCGCGATTTTGCATCCCAGTCAAAAATCCATACACGCAACAACGTGGGGCGCAGTGGCAAGATCTACTTCGGCAGCAAGCAAGGATACCCTCGTAAAAAAGAAGCCCGCGATGTCTACCCCGGTGGCTATCCGATGGTTTACGACCCACGGACCGGCAAGACGCGCAGCTATCCGATCCCCATACCTCACCAGGGAATCATCAGTATCACGCCGGACGAATCGCGAAACATTGCTTACCTGTCCACCTGCAGCGACGAACGCCCCGTGGAGAGCACTCACTTCATGATCCTTAACCTGCAGGACGGCAGCTATCGTGATCTCATGGACTGTCGTCACATGTATGCCTTTATCGTGATCGACGATCGTGGCCGAGCTTACCATCCCGTACTGGGCGGAAAGATCGCGCGTTACGATCCTGCTCGACAACAACTAGAGCTTTTAACCCAGCAGGTTGATGGATCACCACTCACCGCTGAATCCCTGCTGGCCGCACCGCAGAGCCATCCCATTAACTGGGAAATTTCACCTGATCGAAAAACACTCTATGCCGTTGCCATGAACGACAATGCACTGTACCGGTATGACCTCACGGGAAACGGCCAGCAACTTTCAGCCAAGCGTATCGCTCCCCTGGTCTCGAAAGCTACCAGGACGGATTGCCGAGCTTTATGTGTCAGCCCCACGGGGACCGTCTGGGCAGGAGTGGCAGTCGACATTCCCGGGCAGTCGAAACAACTGAGAATCCTCAGTTACCGTCCGGGGGATCGCGTCCCTCGTGACCACGGCCCAATGGCAATTTCCAATCCAAAATATACCGTCTTCCAGGATAGCCAGGGAAAACCTCTTCCTCACCACCATGGAGTGCATCGGCCTCAACCGAAAGGACCACTGGTGCCGCGCTACGTGGTCATGGCGATCTGCGCTCCTTCCGATGAACGTGTTTATGCCACGACTCTCTATCCATTCACGTTGCATGAATTCAGGGACCTGCGATCGGCACCAACGTCCCCCTGACATCGTTTCAATGGATGCCTGGCATAGCGATTGTTCACGATACTTTTTATCTCGGGGTCCTGTACCGATAACGCCTTCGTTGGCTACAATGCAGGCGTTCCAGAGGTGGAAGCAAAGAGACGAATCGACCGCAATCGATGCGTGTACCGCGACCTGGTACGAACTGGGCGACCCGGTACGAAATCGGCACAACCGGGCTGTTTTTCCTGAACCAGGCAACCACGGATTCCGCATAACCTTGCCGGATTGCTGATCGTTTACCTTTCCAAACGACTCCCGGAACGGACCTGGCAAAGAGGCCGATCGAATCACAGTCGTTTCCCTGTGAGCCGGCTCAAACGCCAACAACCGAAAAGGATCGACGCTCCATGAAAGCTATCTTGCTGGAAGAACCACGGCAATTTCAACAGATTGAAATTGATGAACCATCGCCCCCTGCAGAAGGTGAAGCCCTGGTCGCTGTCCACCGCGTGGGCATCTGTGGTACCGACATTAGCGGCTACCTGGGCAAGATGCCCTTTTACAGCTACCCACGGATTCCCGGCCACGAACTGGGCGTGGAAGTCCTCGAAGTAGGTTCCGGAGTGACCAACGTCAAGTCCGGGGATCGCTGTTCCGTAGAACCCTACATGAACAACCCGGAAAGTTTTGCCAGTCGTCGACAGCAGGAAAACTGTTGTGATGAACTCCAGGTCCTGGGAGTGCACGTCGATGGTGGTTTGCGGCCTCGATTCATCTTGCCGGCACGCAAGCTGCACGCCTCGACCTCGCTGGCCATGGAACAACTGGCATTGGTAGAAACACTCGGTATCGGCTGTCATGCCGTTGACCGCTGCGGTCCCCAGGCAGATGATCACGTGCTTGTCATCGGAGCCGGACCTATCGGCCTCTCCGTGATGGAGTTCGTCAGGCTCTCCGGTGCAACCACCATCGCCATGGATATGAATGAGAAGCGTCTTGCCTTCTGCAAGGAAACCATGGGGGTTGACCATACGATCACTTTTTCCGGTGACGGAACTGAAATGGATGCGCTTCGGGAACTCACCGATGGCAACCTACCCACGATTGTCATCGACGCCACGGGCAATTCCAGTTCCATGTCGCATGCCCTGAACTACGTGGCCCACACGGGCAAGCTCGTCTACGTCGGGATTACCACCGAAGAGATCAGCTTTCGACAACCCCTCATGCACGCCAAGGAATTGACGATGCTGGCATCCCGTAATGCCCTGCCACGAGATTTCAAACGCATCATCCAATTGATCGAGGAAGGCAAGATCGATACCCAGCCCTGGATCACCCACCACACACCTTTTGATGAAATGATCGATCACTTCGAATCCTACACGAAACCTGAAACCGGTGTGATCAAGGCGATTGTTGAAGTCCAGTAAGGCCTTCACCGTTCAAAACCACCCTGCAAGAAAGTAGAAATACCATGACGCGCTCCTGTGTGACGATTAGCCTGGTCGAAGAAGCCCGCGGTGGCCCATTCGTATTCTGGGATGGCCTGGAAGATGGCTGCCGACGAGCTCATGACCTCGGATTCGACGCCGTGGAAGTCTTTCCCCCTGGACCCGATGCCGTGGATACGGAGCAGTTACGTTCCCTGCTCGACGAGTTCCAGCTGGAACTGGCAGCTGTTGGGACCGGCGGTGGCTGGGTCCGACAACGATTGCTACTAACTTCTGCGGATCCCCAGCAACGACAACAGGCGGTCGATTATGTCCGCTCTATTATCGACCTGGCGGGACCTTTTGGCGCCTCGGCGATCATTGGTTCCATGCAGGGCAATGCCGACCAGCAGACCGACCGGGAGACCGCCCTGGGATACCTGACCGATGCCATGAGTGAACTGGGGGAACATGCCCGACAATACAACGCACCGTTGATCTACGAACCACTCAACCGCTACGAAACCAATCTCTGCTGCACGATGGCAGACGGCGTAGAACTCCTGGGACGGCTGGGCGACAACCACAACGCCGTATTACTGGCCGACCTGTTTCACATGCACATCGAGGAAACCGATGTAGCGGATGCCATCCGAACGGCAGGAAACCTGGTTGGACATATCCATTTCGTCGATTCCAATCGTCGGCCGGCAACCATGGGGCACATGCAATATGAACCCATTGCTGCCGCGGTCCGGGACATCGGTTACGACGGTTACATCTCTGCGGAAGCATTTGCCTATCCCGATTCGCAGCAGGCGGCCCAGGCCACCATCGATGCCTATCGCAAGTTCTTCGGCTGAGCATACTGACCTGAACACCCTACTCCCGGTCCAGCAAGCTACCGGGACAATTTACCTTGCAAGGAACTCCCTTCATGAATGATCAAGCGGAATCCACCAGCTTACCCAAGCCTGTCACCCTGGGAATGGAACCCAGCTTCGGTTTTGGCGATCGCACGGGACTGGCCACGGCAGGTCATGTGGAATCAATGAAACGATCCGGAAGTGGGATCCAGGCCATCTTCCCTCAACAATCTATCCGGGAAATGAGTCGGACCAACCGCACTCCCCAGGCAGTCATGGATGATGCTCTGCAGGACATGGTACGAGCAGGTTGGACCGGTCCGACCGGGGCCGATGCAGACCACCTGAAAACCACCGAGGACGTCGATGTAACGGCCGCCGTGGGATTTACTTTTTTCACCATCGATCCGTCTGATTTTGTCGATGCCCAGGCCGACGATTATGATGAAGCCACGGTACGAGAGAAATACGCTGCAAATGGAGCAGAAGTTACCTGGCTGGACGATTACCGCGGGAAATCCATCACCCTGGATACCGGTACGGAAGTCGACCTTAGTGAAGAAGCCTGCTTACGAGCGGCCGTCAAATACGGCCCGGCACTGAATCACGCATTGATGCTGGCCAGCCACATCGAGCAGGTCCAGTCCGCTGCCGGAAACGATCACGAGATCGAGTTGAGCGTCGATGAGACGGAGCAGCCGACCACCCTCGCCGAACACTATATCATCGCCGATCAATGCGTGCGTGGTGGAATGAAACTGGTCAGCCTGGCACCACGCTTCATCGGGGACTTTGAAAAGGGCGTCGACTACAAGGGTGATGTCGTGGCGCTGGAAGCCTCGCTCAATGACCATGCCGCGATTGCCCGCATGCTGGGTCCCTACAAGCTCAGCCTGCACTCCGGATCAGACAAGCTCTCGATGTACACTATCCTGGCTCGCTCTACCCGTGGCTTGTTCCACGTCAAGACGGCCGGCACGAGTTACCTGGAGGCGCTACGAGTGGTTGCCCGTCACGACGAATCCCTGTTTCGGGAATTAATCGACTTTTCCCGTGGGCGCTATGATACGGACCGGGCGACCTACCATCTTTCGGCAACCCTGGACTCTGCTCCACCAACCACCGAGATCGCATCGGCGGCAGAGCTGGAAAAAATCTATCTCGAGATGTGGGACGATGTCCCCCAGGGAAAAGGATTCACCTACCTGGGACGACAGATCCTGCATTGTACGTTTGGATCCGTGCTGACCGATGAACGGTTTGGCCCTCTCGTTCACGACATCCTCAGGCAACATCCTGATACTTACCAAGAAGTTCTCGCAGACCATTTTGTGCGTCACCTGGATGCTCTCCAGGCGGGCATGTAATCTCTCGATACCGGAGCCTGCTTAATCCATGTTAAAACACACGTTGATTCATCCAAAGATTAACGAGGTCCTGGCCCGCGCTGGACACCACAGCAAGGTCTTGATTGCGGATGGAAATTATCCTGCCTCCTCAACACTCGGCCCACGCGCCGAGCTGGTTAGCCTGAATCTTTCACCAGGCGTGGTCACCTGCACCCAGGTTCTCAGTGCCCTGGTCACGGCGATCCCGCTGGAAGCAGCCAACACGATGATGTACGAGACGGATGGCCCTTACGCCCTGACCGAAGACCCACCGGTCTGGAACGAGTATCGTGAGGTCATCCAGCAGGCCAACCTGGACCTGGCACTCGAACCGATCGAGAAATGGGACTTCTATGAAGCCGTTAATACCGGCGACCATGTCCTGACCATCCAGACCGCGGATCAACAACGTTTCGCCAACCTGCTGTTGACCATCGGCGTACGAATGGACGACTAACCCACTGGCAGCCTGGAGACCAAGGACATGCAACTGCGCTCACTCGGTAACACCGGAATGGATTTATCCATCCTGAGCTTCGGAGCTTCTTCGCTGGGCCAGGAATTTCGAGCCGTGGACCTGGACGAGGCGCTGCGTTCCGTACGCGTCGCACTGGACAGCGGCATGAACTTTATCGACACGTCACCCTACTACGGTCGTGGAATGTCAGAAGTACTGCTCGGCACGGCACTCAAGGATGTACCACGAGACCAGTACTACCTGGGAACCAAGCTGGGCCGCTACGACGCTGCACACTTTGACTTCTCCGCTAAACGCGTCGTGGAAAGTGTCGATATCAGCCTGCATCGCATGGGAGTCGACTACCTCGACATCTGCCTATGCCATGACATCGAATTCGTGGACCGACAGCAGATCGTCGATGAGACGATCCCTCAATTGCGGGAAATCCAGCAAGCGGGCAAGGTGCGGTTTATCGGCATCTCCGGATACCCCATGAACAACTTTCGCTTCATCCTGGAGCAGACCGACCTGGACGTGGTTCTTTCCTACAACCATTACACGCTCCAGAACACGATGTTTGCTGACCAGGTTTCCTACCTCCAGGAAAAGCAGGTAGGCATCATGAACGCCGCGCCCTTCTCGGCACGACTTTTGACCAATGCACCTCTGCCACCCTGGCACAAGGCGACGCCCGAGGTAAGGGAGATCTGCCAGGCAGCCGCCCAGCACTGCCAGGCAGCCGGTGTTGACATTGCAAAACTGGCCGTACAATTCTCTGTGGCTCATCCAGACATGACTACGTGTGTCACCGGCTCTGCGAATCCTGATCGCGTGGCCCAATGGGTCCAGTGGATCGAGGACCCCATGGACGAAACATTGCTTGCCGAGGTCCAGGCCATCCTGCAACCGATTCATAACTGGTTCTACCAGGAAGGGCTGGCAGAAAACAACGATCCTCAACCTGGCTAAACACGTGTTCGCGATCCACACATGGTCGCAAGGAAAAAGACGATGCCTGTCACGATCGATGCTCATCATCACTACTGGGAACTGGGACGCTTTGACTATTCATGGCTGGATGAACCGACCCTGGAACCGATCCGACGGAGCTTTCTTCCGCAAGATCTGCAACCCCTGATCGAGGCAGTTGGCATCGAGAAAACCATCTTCGTGCAAACCCAGCACAACCTCGCAGAAACCGAGTGGGTGCTGGGCCTCGCCGACCAGCACGATTTCATGGCCGGCGTCGTCGGCTGGGTCGACCTGGCAAGCGAGCAATGTGAAGACCAGTTGCTGCAACTCAAGGAACACCCCAAGTTCGTGGGTATTCGCCATGTCACCCAGGATGAACCCGACGATGACTTTATTGTTCGCCCGGACATCATGCGCGGCCTCCAGGCCCTCGAAAAACACCAGGTACCGTTTGACTTGCTCTTCTATGTGAAACACGTCCACCATGCAGCCACGGTAGCCGCCGCCCTGCCAGGGTTACCTCTGGTCATTGATCATCTCTCCAAGCCGGAAATCAAGGACGGACGCCTCGACAACTGGCAAGCTCATTTCTGCCAGGCTGCACAATTCTCCAACGTGTACTGCAAGCTGTCCGGGATGGTCACGGAAGCCAACTGGAACAACTGGTCTGCTGCTGACCTGAAGCCTTACGTGGAAACAGCACTCGAGGCATTCGGACCGGAACGTTGCATGTTTGGATCAGACTGGCCCGTCTGTGAACTGGCCGGCACGTACTCCCAGGTCCACCAGGTACTTGCGGACCTGCTCGCATCACTGAGTGAAGACGAACGCCAGATGATTTTTGGTGGCACGGCTGCTCGTTTCTACCAGCTGGATCTCTGAGTCAACAAACCGTCACTTTGAAAGTTTGAAGGAAGCATCGGTCAGCCCCACGTTGGTTTTCACCTCAAGGTACGTGTACTGCTCAAGCAGTGGAGCTTCTTTCCCCGGGGATGAAGGCCAACCGTAAGATTCAAAGCGAATCGGACACTTGCGTTCATCGTCCAGGTAGAGGCGACACCGGTGATATCGCATACGTTCATCCGGCTGCGGATGGGTCACCTCGATAACCGTACAACGACGATCATTGACCTTGGCATCCTTGCGAAACTGCACCTGGCAGTTACCGAGCGCAAGTTCCTCACGAGCAACAGAAATCACACGGCGCAACAATACCTCGAAACCGATCTCGGTGACGGGATAGCGATTTCCCTGCATCGCCAACAATCCCTTCGGATTGAGCATCAAGGTGGGAACGATTCGACCCACCAGTCCCTGGCGAGCCTCTCGCACTATCAACTGGCCCTTGTTCTTCCCCTCCACGTAAACAACCTCACGTCCCTGCATCGACACCGGGTGCCGAAACTGAATGTAGACACTGAAAGGCGTCTTCATCTCCTCCTGGCCGTTACGGGCATGGCGAATTTTTACTGCCAGGACTTCCGGGTCGCCCAGTCGCCCCTTGACCCGTTCTCGCTTGACCAGGAGCGCCTCGTAATCCGTGATCTGCCGGACCATTTCTCGATGAGCCGACTCACAAAAGTCGATTGCTGCCTGCAGGGGACGTGGCTCGTCCGTCAGCGCCGGCCCACCAGCCAGGATGCCGCAGGAAAGGGCACAAACTGGTACAACCTTTTGAAACAAGTTCCGCAACATGCTCATCTCTTTCAAAATGGGTCGTTGGTACCAGCGTGGCGATCCTGTACAACCAAGGAACAATGACCAGCCACAAATTAGTCTAGCACGCAATGATCAGGAGGGTAAACGCGATGACCTCAACTTCCTCACGCCATGGTACACCTTCCCAACTGGCTGTCCTCCTGGTTGTCACGCTTGGCAGCGCCGTGCAGCTCCACGCTACTGAAATCGTACTAACCAGGAAATTACATCATCTGCGACAGCAAGGCTCGCGGGAATGGAGTTCCTTTCCCGTAGAGGCCGAGGCCACATCCCTGGAAATCGGATTCTCGCTTCCAATCAAACCAGTCCCGAGCACGCTCCGACTGCGACAACAGGATGTGAAACAACCGTGGCAGGTACTTATCAACGGGAAGATGGTAGGCAAGCTGCAGCAGGATGAGAACGACATGGTTCTCTATCTTGACGTACCGGCCAACGTGCTCCAGCAGGGTGACAATCAACTGACCCTGAAATCTGACAGCGAACGCGGTCCAGACGATATTCGGGTTGGCGAAATAGTCCTGTTCGACCAGGCCCGAGACCAGGTCCTGGGCCAGGGAGAAGTGACGGTGCGGGTGGTCGATGCGCAAGCGCAATCTCTCCCCTGCCGCCTGACGATTCTTGATGCAAAAGGATCGCTCTCAACCGTAGGAGCTCAATCGACCAATACGTTGGCCGTGCGCCCGGGCATCGTCTACACCGCCGATGGCCAGGCTCGTTTCAGCCTGCCCGCTGGTCGCTACCGGGTCATTGCCGGGCGCGGATTCGAGTGGAGCATTGACTCTAAGACTTTCCTTGTCAGCAAGGATAGCTCGCACGATGTCAATCTTTCCATCAAACGGGAAGTGCCCACGCAGGGACTGGTCAGTTGCGACACGCATGTCCACACGTTCACTTATTCCCGCCATGGAGATGCCACGGTCGAGGAGCGCATGATCACCACCGCTGGAGAGGGTATCGAGTTACCGATCGCCACCGACCATAACCTGCATATCGATTATCGTCCCGTCCTGAAACGCATGAAACTGGAGAAGTTCTTTACACCTGTCATTGGTAATGAAGTCACGACCAGCGTTGGGCACTTCAACATCTTCCCCGTGAAGGCCAAGGCACCACTACCCGATCATCGCCTGACCAACTGGCCGGATATCATCACCAGTATTCGCCAGGCAACCGGCGCAACGGCCATCATCCTGAACCATGGACGTGATCTCCACAGCAATGTAAGACCCCTGGGACCGGCAAATCACATCGCCGTCACAGGCCAGAACCTGCATGGCTGGGGATTTGGCCCTAATGCCATGGAGTTAATCAATTCCGGTGCTACCCAGACCGATATCATGCAACTGGTACATGACTGGTTTGGCCTGCTCAATCGTGGCTACCGGGTGACTCCCGTGGGTTGTAGTGACTCGCATGACGTGGGACGCCATTTTATCGGCCAGGGACGTACCTATATCCGTTGCCCCGACCACGATCCTGGCAATATCCCGGTTGCCAAGGCCGTCGGTAACTTCGTCGCCGGACGAGTGATTGTTAGTTATGGATTACTTACAACAATCCAGGTCAATGATCGCTACAGCATGGGAGACCTGGTACCTGCTGGAAAACCGCTCGAGGTGAAGGTATCGGTCCTGGGGCCTGGCTGGTCACAAGCCAGCGTGGTGGAGCTATACGCCAATGGCAAGCTCCTCAGAAGCGCCAGGATTGCCGAGGGAAAACGGGCGGGCACCAAGTGGCAAGGCACCTGGAAACTGCCTCCCTTGAACCACGATGTTCACCTGGTGGCCGTGGCACGCGGACCCGGCATTACATCGCTGCACTGGCCCACCGCCAAGGCCTACCAGCCCACATCACCGGAATGGACAGCCTCGGTATTCAGTTGTACCGGCGCTACCTGGATCGACGCAGATGGAGATGGAAAACCAACCAGTGCCCACGCCTATGCAGAATCACTGGTGAAACAGGCTGCTGGCGACATCCCTGCCCTGCTCAAGCTGTTAGCTTCCTATGACGAAGCCGTTGCGGCCCAGGTGGCGAGTCTGCTGCAAACCAAAACCCCGGGGATTCTCTTGCAACCGGCATTTCAAAAAGCCCTGGCCCAGGCAGCTGCTACCGTCCAGCAGGGCATGCAGGCTTACCTGTTACAATGGCGAGCAAGCGAACAGGCACGCAGCCAGCGCTAGGCACGGATCTCACGCTAGGAGCCCGTCAGCCAACTGGTAACCATCGGCCACACGGTGGCCTGGATGCCAACCAGGGCCAGCACGACCAGTGTTAACTGGCGAAGCCGTTGTTTTGAAACTCGCTCACCGACTGAAAGTCCTGCCAGCGTACCCAGGAAAACCCAGGGCAAACCGTAGAGACCCCAGGCAAATCCCCACCCGGCCAGCGTGCCAAAGATCATCATATGAATCAATGCCAGGGGAACATTGCCACCCAGCATGACCAGGAACATGAATCCGCGGGAACGCTGGGGTGACCAGTCATGGGCCACCGCCCACAACCCCAGGACAGGACCACCCATCCCACAAAATCCCAGCAGCAAGCCGCTGCTGGAAAAGGCAAACCATTCCCAGCCGGCATGCAGTTTCGTGGCAGGCGCGATGCGCAAACGCCACTGGACCAGCACGATCAACAACAGGACTACCCCGATAACCTGTTTGACGGACTGCTGACTATGTTGACCGAGCTTCCATAACAACAGGGCTCCGACTGGTAACATCACCAGGCGTATCAAGATTGGTCTGCGAGTATCGGTAAGCTCAATGGAACGGCGCACCTGGTAAGATCCCAGGGCAGACTGGATGATCGAGGTAATCGTCACGATGGCCACTGCCTGGACCGGGGGGAAGCCAGCCAGCATCAACAGGGGAATTCCCAGCAAACCCGCCCCGAAACCGACAATCGTCTGCAGCAGGCTACTGGCAAAAAGAATACCGGCAACGATCAGCATGGGCAGCAGGGTAAAGGGCATCGTGGTAGTCACTCGATCCAATCAATCTGCACAGCCGGCTATCCCGCTCCTTGTCATTCCTCAAGGCTGGGCCTCTCCGGGAACTTCCGGGGGAATTTTCCAGTCCAGGTAGAAAGACAAGATCACGTACAACACGGGATAGATAAACGATACCCAGACCGCCCAGTCCAGCGAGTCCGACGGTTGTCGCAACAACATGTAAAGCACCAGGACCATCCAGGCCAGTGCACCTCCCATGAAAAAGCCTCGCCAGCAGGGAGGACGATTCGGGTAAACGAACCGCACCGGTAATACGGTCAACAGGCTCAGCACCAGGACCAGGCCCAGGACCACTCCCGGACCACCATGACGAAAACAAATCCAAATATAAAATGCAACGATATTCCAGTAGGAGGGAAAACCTCGAAAGAATCCTCGCGATTCTTCCTTGGCACCCGAATGCGCAAATCCAAACAGGCTGGTCATCAGGATGATCCCACACCACAGCCACCCGGGTTCAGGCAACCATTCAGCCCGCCATATCATCCAGACCGGTAGAAAGGTGTAGTTCAGGTAATCGACCAGGTCATCAAGCGTACGACCATCAATGTGAGGAACCACCTCTTTGACACGGAACCGACGGGCCAGGAAACCGTCTGTCATATCGATCGTCACGGCCAGCAGCATCCAGAGGAACCCGGCATGATAGTCCTGGTCCACGATACTAGACGCTATCAATAATCCCACCACGGCCCCGGAGGCCGTGTAGAGATGAACCGCATAGGCAATGCATTTCTGCCGACCGGTGATTGGCCCTGCCTCAGCGTGATCTCCTGTTTCCATGATCCTGCTGCCTGGTTTGTAGTAAGCTACCTGGTATCCCAGCATCTTGCTGGTCACATCTCATGGTGACCAGGCCTGCTGCCTGGAATCAGCATGGCAAACGCGGGCCCGCAAAACAAGAACCCCCTGCCGGGAAAATACCTGGCAGGGGGTTCTTTATTCAGACCTTGATCGGTCGAGCTAGGATTGTTTCAGAAACACGAATCGCTGGCCACCATCTCGCTTGACACGCATACGAATCCCTTCCTTGGTATTGGATTTCTCCATGACAGCGCGGAACTGATCACTGGTGTGAATTTCCTTTCCGTTGATAGAGACGATCACATCACCGGGCTGCAAACCGACCTGCGAGGCCAGCCCCGCGGGTTGAACAGCCTTCACCACCACTCCCTTTTGATCCGGGTCATAACCGAGTTTTTTTGCCTGTTCCAGGGCCAGGGTCTCGACGGTAATACCCAGGCTGCTCGCTGTACCAGGACCGTCTTCCGGGACAATACGCTGCGACAGTTGATCCAGGTCTCGCAGACCGATGGTCACCTCCACCTGGATCGTTTCTTTTTTTCGAAAGACTTCCATGCGAATCTTTTTCTGTGGCCGGATCCCGGCAACCATGTGTCGCAGGTGATTGGCATCTCGCACGATCTTCCCATCCAACTTCAACAGGACATCTCCTGCTTTCAAGCCAGCCTGGTCCGCTGGGCCATCCGCCATCACGCTTCCCACCAGGGCACCTTGCGTGGACTTCAACCCGAACGACTGGGCCAGGTCCTCATCAAGATCCTGGATACCAACTCCCAGCCAGCCACGATTGACCCGGCCATCGGTCATGATGCTTTCCATAATCCGTCGAACCATATCACTGGGGATCGCAAAACCAACACCCATCGACCCACCACTGCGAGAAGCAATCGCGGTATTGATCCCGATGATTTCTCCTTTCATGTTCACCAGGGGACCACCACTATTACCCGGGTTGATGGCAGCATCCGTCTGGATAAAATCCTCGTAATCGGTAATGCCCACGTTGGCTCGCCCCTTGGCACTGACAATACCGGCCGTCACGGTCTGTTCCAGTCCAAACGGACTTCCCATGGCCAACACCCAGTCACCCACTTCCATCTCTTCCGAGTTCCCGAGCCGGGCGGGCGCCAGCCCCTTGGCGTCCACCTTCAGGACTGCCACATCCGTGGCCTTATCGGTACCAATGATTTTCGCCTTGAACTTGCGATCCGTGGAAAGAATCACCTCTACCTCATCCGCACCTCGCACCACGTGATTATTGGTCAAAACATAACCATCTTCACTTACGATCACGCCTGTCCCCATGCCCTGCTGCTGTCGACCTTCGTTAGGAACCTGGGGTTCCAGGAAACGGTTCAATGCATCCTCATCAAAGAACCTACGCAACTCCTCCGGAATCTCCGGGCGTGCCCCGTTCAATCCACCAGGATTCTGGGCCCGAACCTTGCGCAGCGACCGGATACTGACCACCGAGGGCCGCATGACACGGGCCACGTGCTTGAAAGCCACGGAGAGATCATCGGCACCCTGCAACTTCTCGAATGCAGCTGAGGCCTCACTCTTCTCGATCGCATAGGCCCACTGGCTGCTCACCTTGGGCAGGGTCGTGGTCACGCCAACACCGATACCAATCCCCAAAACCAGGACCAGCAGGATCAACAGGGTACGCTGGCAAGCTTTCATATCTTCCACTCCTTGAGAAAACGAATCTTGAGAAACCGAATTCCGCGATCTAACGTGTCACCCGGATCCATTTCAAACCCCGGAAACCGGAATATGATCCCCCTTACGCAAGAAACTTTTGAAAAGTTTGACTGGACCAGGAAAATACACGTAAAGAGCTTGTAAAAAACTTTCCAAAAAGCCTGCCACGGGGCATCTTTCCAAATTGGACAGCCCCTTGAAACTGACCTATCCTGACAACATGCGGTAGCTATGATGGGACATCTTAAAAAATATCGCTGTGCGGGACTGCGTAATCCTATCTCCAATGCCAAATAGACAGGTGGACTGTCATGGATAGAGTGGTCACATTACCTCCGGAATCCCAGGTTCGCCCTGATGGAACCTACGCCGGGGGTTGGTGGCGTGCAACGGATGACGACCGCATCCTCTGCGAACTATGCCCTCGCGCCTGTCACATGAAACC